>NZ_JAVJQP010000169.1:0-51152 GCF_040218875.1 Coleofasciculus sp. D1-CHI-01 | reverse complement strand
TTTCAACCGAAAAAGCCAGTCACACAAGCAGAAGCCGCCGCCGCCCTGTGGTATTTTGGGTCTCAGGGTGAGGGAATATCAGCTAGTGAGGTTCTCCAGCAATCGAACTAGAAAGAATGGGTCAGGGTTCGTCTGTAGGGGCGGGTTTTACTACTATCTTTTCGGTTGCACCTCAATGTGAGTAAACCCGCCCTGTTTCTCTAGTTGTTAATTAAACCAAGCGGGTCGCCCCTACAAGACGATGATTGGGGTTTGAATGCGCCAAGCAGAGAGCGATCGCCTATTCTTATCTATCCGTATCTGAAGACGCAATCACAGGTCACTTTTCCCAAAATAGCACTACGGGGATACGTTAAGAATCTGAAATGTAGGCGTAACCGTCCTTATCAAACACTATATCATTCGGTAAAGGAAGGTGCAAAAACTTTAGCCTCTCCTAACTGCGGCGTTTGGGAATAGGCTACTGGGGAAAGCGTTACTCCTCCTAAATCAAAATAGTTACTAAAGCAACGCGGATTTAGGCCTGCCCGAAAACGTCGCGGCTAAATCATGATTTGATCAGGGTTTGAGGATGTAGTATGATGTTATTTGAATCCTGTATTGGGTTCACTTTAGTGCCAATTTTCAGCCGCAAACGCTTCAACGCCTGATAATGCGTTATTTTTTTCGTTTTCCTGTCGCCAACTATTAAATGCTACAAGCATGTTGCATTACCCAATTGCCTAGACTCATTTTGCCGCCGATTTGACAAACAAGCCATTTAATGCATCGAATGCCTGAACAAAAAAAAGACAACGGGTGGAATGGGAATGGCAATATCCACCCGTTAGAAGAGGTGCGATCGCATCAAACCGATAAAATGTAATAAGTAGGTCGGTGGAAAAACACCCAACACTCCACCAATTCTCTAAGAAGTCCTCAAACCCTTACATAAACAAATGACAAATGACAAATGACCATCTCCAGTTGCCGCCGAAAACAGCATTACTCTTAATCAACCATAAATCTCGTCAAGGACAGGAGAATCTAGCCGAAGCCATTCGTCAACTGAATCAACTAGGCTTTATTGTACTAGAAGAATTAACCGAAGATCCACTCAAGCTTCCGGACATAATCCGTCACTATCACCATCAAGTAGACCTGGTAATCATTGGTGGTGGTGATGGTACGCTGAATGCGGCGATAGAGGGGTTAGTAGATACTCAGTTACCCTTAGGTATTTTACCCTTGGGTACAGCGAATGATTTGGCGCGGACGTTGAACATTCCCATTCCTTTACCCCAAGCTTGCCAAGTCATTGCTACGGGTCAATATCAGAGAATAGACTTAGGTTTAGTTAATGATCAATATTTTTTTAATGTGGCTAGTTGTGGGTTGAGTGTAGAAATTACTCAGCGCCTCACCAAAGATGCCAAACGTCGCTGGGGAATTTTCGCCTATCTAGCTACAGCATTAAAAGTGATTTGGAAAGCACGACCGTTTCGGGCAGAAATTCGCATTAATGGAGAATCTATTCATATCAAAACAATTCAAATTGCTATCGGGAATGGGCGGCATTATGGTGGGGGAATGACCGTATTTCATGATGCCACAATTAATGATAATAAACTGGATTTGTACAGTTTAGAAATGCGTCATTGGTGGCATATTTTATTGATACTTCCTGCATTATGGAAGGGACGCCACACGGATTTACCTGGAGTCCGGACTCTCCACGATACGGAATTTGAAATCTATACTCGCAAACCTCGTTCTATTAATACGGATGGAGAAATTACCACCTCTACACCAGCAACCTTTCGAGTGATTCCGCAAGTTATATCTGTTTTGGTTCCCAGATAGAGCTTGCTGCACCACCCAAAAACCATTAGCCATCGATACTTTGAGTAGCATTGACATTGGCTCATCTTCCAGGAAAGAGAATCAAACTCATCAAAAACCTTGCACCGCTATCAGAAAAATGTACCCCTTGCTCCCCCAGCTTCCCCAGCTCCCCCAGCTTCCCCAGCTCCCCCAGCTCCCCCAGCTCCCCCAGCTCCCCCAGCTCCCCCAGCTTCCCCAGCTCCCCCAGCTCCCCCAGCTTCCCCAGCTCCCCCTTAAAGAACTACTGTAAAGATTGAACCTTGGGGTTGGTTGTCTGTGACGAATATTCTCCCATGATGCGCCTCAATTACCATTTTACAAAAGGTTAAACCCAAACCAATTTGAGACACGCCACTGATTAAATCTCCCACTTCATATTTGTCAAAAATATGGTGTTTGCGTTCTTCACTGACTCCTGGACCTAAATCAATAATCTGAAGCTTGGCTTGGGCGTTGGGGAAATTGGAGGATACCGACTCATTGGGAGAATTTACGGCGACAATGACTAAACTTTCTGGGGGAGAGAACTTAATCGCATTAGAAATTAAATTCTCCAAAACGCGATGAAATAAATTTATATCCAGACAAAGAGAAGATGGGGTTTCGGCAAGCTTACCTATTAGTCTAATCTTTTTATGTTCTGCAATGGCTTGGAATTGGAAAATCACGTCAGCCACTAATTGATTTAAATCAAGATCAGTCTGATTCAAAACCATTTTACCGGATTCCATTTTCGCTAACATGAGCAAGTTATCGATCATG
The DNA here is from genome assembly GCF_040218875.1 of Coleofasciculus sp. D1-CHI-01. Taxonomy (NCBI): domain Bacteria; kingdom Bacillati; phylum Cyanobacteriota; class Cyanophyceae; order Coleofasciculales; family Coleofasciculaceae; genus Coleofasciculus; species Coleofasciculus sp. D1-CHI-01. The sequence goes on along the minus strand of NZ_JAVJQP010000169.1, from coordinate 48,527 downwards.
GAGTTGAGTTCGCGACTCGAGTCAGAAATAATTTGCAATCGCTGTAAATCTTTGTCATTGCCTGTACTTTGCAACAGCAAATCGCTACAGAGTAAAATATTAGTCAGCGGATTTCTCAAATCATGGACGATCATATTCGATAAATCTTCCCGCATACGCAACGTCGCTTCTAGGGCATCATATTGCTGCTTAATCCGTAACATCGATCGCACTCTTGCCCGCAGTTCAATTCCACTGACAGGTTTGGTGATAAAATCATCAGCACCTGCATTTAGCGATCGCGCCAAGTCTTCTTTAGAGTTGAGTGCCGTTACAATAATCACGGGAACGTGTTTCCAATGGGAATCGGATTTGATCGTGCGACATACCTCAATCCCATTTAACTTCGGCATCATCACATCCAGTAAGATGACATCCGGTTCCACCGAGTCGAGCAGGTTTAACGCTTCTTCACCACTGGCGGCATAAAATAAGTCATACCCTTCTCGATAGAGATGGGCTTCAATCACATCAAAGGCATTCGGATCATCATCCACGATTAAGATAGATGTATTTTGATTTAGGTTAACCATAGATTTAAGTAGGTAGGGACAATAAAAGTTAACGGTTGAGATTAGGAAGGATCAGGGAACAGGGAACAGTAAGAGTTTGAGGTCTATATTACCGATGCAGATACTGTTCAATTAGCGTCACCAACTTTTTCAAGCGAATCGGCTTCGCCATATACTCCGTCGCCCCTGCTGCCAAGCATTTTTCCCGATCGCCCGGCATAGCCAACGCCGTCACCGCAATAATCGGCATCCGAGATAAATCACTGTCCGCCCGAATCTGGCGGGTTGATTCTAATCCATCCATTTCTGGCATTTGAATATCCATTAAAATTAAATCCGGTGTATACTTCTGGGCTTGTTGTACCGCTTCAATCCCATTCCTAGCTAAAACCACCCGAAACCCTTTACTGTGTAAATAATCGGTCAAGGTGACAATATTTGCCTCATTATCTTCTGCCAATAAAATTAACGGTAACTTTTCCTCAACCACAGGCGGAGTTGTCTCCGGCGGTGTGGCAAACAACTGACTCAAGACTGATTGTAACTGGGGACGAGAAATGGGTTTAAGTAAATAGTCAGACGCCCCTAATTCTAAAGCTTGAGTCGGATCATCGACAACAGAAACCACAACAACGGGAATAGATTGAGTGGCTGAATTTTCCTTTAACTGCACCAACACCTCCCAACCGGAAATATGCGGCAGTAAAATATCTAAGATAATCACATCCGGGTTAAACGTCTGCACCGCATCAATCGTCCCTTCCCCTTGGGGATGAATCAAAACAGTGATACCTAATTCTCCCAGATACCGGGCAATATGATTAGCTGAAGCATCTGAATCTTCCACCACTAAGGCTTTGTGAATCGGTGGTAATTCTTTAACCATCAGTTTAGATTGCTTCAGTCTTTCCCCGATACGACTCGGATGTTTCCAGGGAAGCATTACCGTAAAGCAACTGCCTTTCCCCACCTCACTTTCCAAGGCAATACTCCCCCCTTGTAATTCCACAATTCGCCGCACTAGCGCCAACCCTAACCCAGTCCCCGCATAGCGACGAGAGAGACTACTATCTAATTGGACAAAGGGTTTAAACAGTTTATCCAGGTTTTCTGGGGCAATGCCAATCCCCGTATCCGTAACACTCAACTGCAACTGTTCACCATCAGGATCAGTGGTAACTTGCAACGATACCTTACCCCCATCAGGCGTAAATTTTACCGCATTACTTAATAAATTAACTAACACTTGGCGGATGCGCCGTTCATCCACTTCAATCTCGCTTAAGCCCGGTGCAATGTGGTAATCGAGTCGAATATTTTTTTGCTGCGCCTGCTGTTTAATAAAAGTCAAACTCGATTCACACAGACTATCGACAGAGACAAGGGAAACTGAGAGAGACATTTTGCCTGACTCAATTTTAGACAGATCCAGAATATCGTTAATTAACTCTAACAAATGCTTGCCACTTTGTTCGATTGTCGCCAATGATTTGCGCTGCTTAGGAGTTAACGAACCATACACCTCTTCCTGGAGTGCCTCCGCTAACCCCAGAATCGCATTTAAGGGGGTGCGTAACTCATGACTCATACTTGCCAGAAACTCATCTTTTAACCGAGTCGCCCTAGCTAATTCCGCATTGGCTAAACTAATCCGTTCATTACTTTCGCGTAACTGTTTTTCAGCTTGCTTGCGTTCGGTGATATCATAAACTAAGGCACAAGACCATAATAAGTTTCCCTGGTCATCTAAAACCGGACTGGTGGACATATATGCCCAGATATTGTTTCCGGTTTTCGTGCGTAATTCAACCTCTTGTCGATGAACCTGGCTTGGATTTAGAGGGATACTTGAAGCGGGAGTGAAACGGTTATCTCCAGGGGTGAGAAAATCCGCGATCGCATGTCCTAATATTTCCACCTCGGTATACCCCAACATCCGTGCCATTGCCTGATTGGTGTAAGTCGTATTCCCTTGGACATCGGTGACCCAGATTCCTTCTTCGGCAAGTTCCACAATTTGGGCATATCGCGTCTCGGTTTCCCGAATCTGAGATTCTAACTTCTGGTTGAGGCGTTTAATCTCATGTTCCGCCTGCTGACGTTCGGTAATATCGGTGAGAAAGGCAATCACAAATGTGCCATGCTTGGTTTGAATCGTACTCAGCCCCACTTCAATGGGAAATTCAGTTCCATCCTGACGTTTGGCATATAAATCCTGGGATTTCCCCATGGAACGTTTACTGGGATGGGTAAGATAATCCGCCCGATGATCAGTATGGATAGAGTGATAGCGTGGCGGCATTAAGTATTCAATTTTGCGCCCAAATACCTCGGTGCGATTATAGCCAAATAACTCTTCAGCTTTGGCATTAAAGACAATAATTTCTCCCTGGGCATTAGTGACAATAATCGCTTCGGATGCCGATTCTAAGAATGCCCGAAACTTCGCCTCACTATCCCGCAAATCCGCTTCTGTCGCTTTGCGATCGCTAATATCTTCGACGACAGCCAGGGCATAGTTGGGTTTGTTTTCTGAATCACACACCCGCGAGATGGAAATATAGACCCATCGGCAGTTTCCATCGTTACGAATATAACGTTTTTCCGTGGCATAGGTGGACGTTTTCCCAGACATTAACTGCTGTAAATACTCAATATTGTGTTCCCGATCATCCGGGTGAGTAATATCTTGTACCCGCCGCCCCACTAATTCAGATTCAGGATACCCGGTAATCTCACAGTAGCGTTGATTCACCCGCAAAAGTTCGCCAGAAGAATGTGTGACAAGGGCAATCCCCACCGAGGCTTGTTCAAAGATAGCCCGGAAGCGTTCTTCACTATCATGTAATGCCCGTTCTGCTTGTTTGCGTTCGGTAATATCATGAATAATCGAAACCAGAAAAGTACGTCCTTGAATCTCAATCGGACTGGAATACACTTCCACCTCTCGAATCTCTCCCGACGCCAGACGGTGAGGAAAGACAAAATAGGTTCGTTCCTCTAATTTTGCCCGTCTCATCTCTGCCTGAACTTGAGGCAATGGCAGACAATTGAAATCCGTAATCGTTTTGGTGATTAATTGCGATCGCGAATAGCCATAAAACTTAACCGCCGCCCAATTCGCATCCGCAATCGTCCCCGTTTCCGAATCAATTAACAATTTAATCGCCTTACTCCGCTCAAACATGGCACGAAACCGGGCTTCACTGTCTCGCAGTGCCGCTTCTGCCGCTTTGCGATCGCTAATATCGGTGTGGGAACCCACCATCCGCACCACGGTATCCTGGTCATCCCACAGGGCTTGTCCGCGATCCAGAATCCATTTATAGGAGCCATCTTTACACAGGAGGCGATGCTCACTAATATAATAAGGAGTCTTGTGATCAAAATGGTCTTGAATCAGCCCCATCACCCACTCGAGGTCATCGGGATGGACTCGTTTCGACCATTCATCTAGATGATTAGGAATTTCATTGTCCTCATAGCCCAACATTTCCTTCCAACGAGGCGAAAAGAAAACGTCATTGGTTTTCACATTCCAATCCCAGATGCCATCATTATTCCCCCGCAGGGCTAAATGCCAGCGTTCCTCACTAACCCGCAAGGCATCCTCGGCTTGTTTGCGATCGGTAATATCAGAGGCAATCCCATCCAGTCGCAGGGGATGACCCTCCTGATCATAAGTCACCCGTCCCCGATCATAAAGCCAACGAATCTCTCCATCCGGTCGCTGAATCCGATATTCTAGGCTATATGTACCTTGTACCAGTAACTGTTGATGAAAGGAACTAACCTGGGCATAATCATCCGGATGAACCCCCTCTAGCCGCAGGTGAGGATGATCAAAAAAGTCTTGTACCAGACGCCCATAGACTGTTTCCGTGGCTGGATTGAGGAAAAGTACCTCCTCTGTCGTCGCGGAGATTGACCAGACGACATCATCCAAGGCATTGAGAATACTATCTAAACGCTGTTTATTTTGGCGCAATGCCACTTGGGTTCGCAATGCAGAGATACCATAAGCCACGTCATTTGCCAATTCGGTGAGTAATCTCACCTCGGCTGGATCAAAGGCGTCAGGTTCACTGGCATAGAGATTTAACGCCCCCAGACAGGTTCCTTCTAAAATTAAGGGCAAAGCAATGGATGACGCATACCCCTGTTGACTCGCCGCATCTCGCCACCGTTGATAACTCAGATCAGTGAGAATATTTTGGATAATTCTGGGTTCTTGGGTGCGAATCGCGGTTCCAGTCGGTCCAACGCCGTATGCATTATCTGCCCAACTAATTTGTAAGGCTTCAATATACCCCGTCTCATACCCCGCTTGGGCAACCGGACACACAGTTTTGGCATCATCCTGTTGAGCAAATCCAATCCAAGCACAACGATAGCCACCAAAGTCTACAATAATTTGGCAGATGTTATGCAATAAGGTGGATTCATCGGTAGCCAAGACTAAAGCCTGGTTGCATTCACTCAGGGTTCGCAGGGCGCGATTGGCGTGATAGAGTGCCTGTTCTGACTGTTTAAGCTCTGTGATATCCTGAGCTACAACCATACCTACCATCAGTTCACCCGTTTGGTTTCTCAGGGGTAGGGCATGGATAATAAAAATGCGATCGCCAAAGGACATCTCACGGGTAACGGTTTCGCCCGCTAAGACTTGGCGATACATGGGTTCTAGCTGGGTATAGGTTTGGGTTGGTAAGCATTCCTGTATGGTGTTCCCTTCTAATTGGGTTTTGGATAAACTGATACTAGCTAAACCACTCCCATCCGCCAGTAAATAGCGTAATTCATGATTAAATAGAAGCACCGCCCCATTAGGGAAATTTTCCACGACTGCCCGATAACGGGCTTCACTCTCCCGCCAACGGCGATCGCTCTTTTGTAAATGGTGTTCTAAACGGTAGGATAGGTAAGCGGCGATCAGGGAACCACCGATACCGATCATCGCTGAAAGTGCCAAGATTGCCCCAGTCAATTGGCGCTGTTGGTCTAATGTTTGCTTGAGTTGCGTCTCTTCCTCTTGTTCAACAATCTGAAACTGCTGGATTTTATCGTTAAGCTGATCCATGACTTGCTTCCCCTCCACCAGTTGATCGATGAATTCTGGGGAGTCTGTAGCGGTTTCCGGTTGGGAATTCACAAGTCGGAGATTGCGTTGAAGTAAGCTAACTCTAGCGGTGGTTAATTCGCGAATCCGTTGCAGGCGATGGGTTTGGGCGTGTTCCTGGGCAATGAGTTGACGCAATTGATCCAGAGTTACTGGAATTTGTGCGATCGCGGATTCATAGCGATCCAGAAAGTCTTGACGGCGGGTAATTTCATACCCTCGGACAGCAGTTTCGGCTTCTAGGAGATCGGAGTGTAAGCTTTTTGTTTCCAGACGCACCCGTTGGGTATGTCGTAACCTAGCTTCGGCTTGGGCGGTTTGGAATTGCAACCAGCCAAACGTGGCGAGTGAGGTGACTAGACAGGTGACAGGAATCGCCAGGATCAACTGGCGTTTTTGTTGACGGGAAATCGAGATCCGGCGAGATAGTCGAGGTTGGGCGAGGTTGCTATCCATGCTAGGTGCTGCATCCGAAAGCTGATTCCACTCATATATAACGTATGAGGAAGTTTTGAGTTTTGACCCCTCGCTTTGGAAAGAGGGTATGGTTTGTCGGGGCGGGTTTCACGACTATCGTTTACGAAAGCACCCAAGCGATTTGATGTTTTCTTCATTTGTCCTAACTAGAGTGCGTAGTGCTATAACTAAACCCGTCGCCGATAAGTTTACCTCTAGCATAGTTAGCCAGGAATTGGTTCGATGCGGATCAGTTGTCCATTGGCTTCATCGGTGAGAATGTACAATAGTCCATCCGGACTTTGGCGCACATCCCGCACCCGTTGACCGATATCGATGGATGTCTCATTGACGACATTGCCGGATTCATCAAGTTCAATATGGCGGACATCCCGCGAAACCAATCCTCCCGCAAATAAATCACCCTGCCACTGGGGAACACGATCGCTATCATAGATAACCAGACCGGATGGTGCGATCGCTGGAGTCCAGATGAGTTTGGGATCGACCATTCCTGGACGAGACTGCTGATTGGAAATGATTCCCCCAGAATATTCTCGGCTATGGGTGACGAGGGGCCAGCCGTAGTTTTCTCCCGCTTCCACCAGATTCAGTTCATCGCCGCCTCTAGCACCATGTTCCGTAGACCAAATTCGACGGGTTTGGGAATCGAAGGTGAGTCCCTGGATATTGCGATGTCCGTAACTCCAGATAGCTGGATCAGCGTCTGGGGATTCGACGAAGGGATTGTCGCTTGGCACGGTACCATCGTCGTTGAGGCGGATAATTTTACCCAAATGACTGCGGCGATTCTGTGCCTGTTTACGGATTAAATCACCGTCGAGTTGAACGGGTGGATTTCCCCCATCACCGATCGCGATTAACAGGGTATCGTCAGGTAACCAAACAATGCGGGAACCGAAGTGCTGTCCCCCCGATTTAAGCTGAGATACCTGGAAAATTACCTCTACATCACTGAGGGCGCTACCATCAAATTTGGCACGGGCAACTCGTGTATGATTAGTCTGGCGCGTGCCGTGGGAATAAGTGAGATAAACCCAAGAATTCTCAGAGAAGCGGGGATGAAGCGAGACATCCATTAACCCACCCTGCTTCACCGCAAAAACCTCTGGCACCCCAGCGATTGGTGTGGGATCAAGTACCCCATCGCGGACAATTCGCAGTTGTCCCGATCGCTCCGTAATCAGTATCGCACCATCGGGTAACCATGCCATCCCCCAGGGATGATCTAACCCTTCTATGACGGTGGTTTTCTGGACACCTTGAGGAGTGGCGACTGAATCAGCCGACACTGTTACATCGGGCGATGAGGCGGAATCCTCCGATTCGGGTGGAGTTGGGGAAACGGTAGCGGTATCGGATGGAGGGGGAAATGCACAACTGGTGAGTGTCACGAGTGCGATCGTACTCCCAGTTCCTTGGATCAGGCGAGCGATGTTGAAGTTCATAATGATATTCCGTCTGATGTGGTATGTCTGGGTGTATTTCCCACTATAAAATGCTGGAAGAGCGCGGATCGTACTTATCATTAATCTCAGTAGCTTTTTCCTTGAGGGTATTGAACGCAACATCAACTTGCTGAGTCGTTTGAAAAAGGTTTTTAACAAGTTGGTTGAAAGGAGAGTGAGTCATCGCTGTAGATACAGTCATTTTTTATCATTCGGTGTCAGTAAAAGCTATATACTGTATTTACTTTTAAGTAAGGATTCACGCGCCTCTGTGGGCATGACAATGTACGTCAGTTCAACTTAAGTATCACTAGCGATCGCTCTCTCTTCCTCTTCTGGTTACTCCCACATTTTTTGTGATTTTTGCTGGAGTAAAGGTGGATCAGCGGTTTTCATCAGTAACCAATAAAAAAGAGAGCCACTCAAAGGACTCTCCCAATTATCAGGGTGCATCTATCTATCACACTATATCATTTTTGGGATTAGGGGTGTCACCCCCCTTCTAAAATTTTCCTAAGCTAGGTTCGTAGTCGGCGCGAAGCGTGGCATTCCTCCTCAGATAGATGCTCTGACAAAGTTGGGTATGTGAAAGTGATTGGCAGTTACAAGGATAATCACGATGGCTCAATTAAACCAACAAAAATGCGAAGCTTGCACCAAGAATTCATCCCCCGTTAGCCAAGAGGAGATCGCCCAACTGAAACCGGAAATTCCCGACTGGAACCTAATTCAGCCAGAAGGGGAAGCCCACTTAGAACGGTCTTATGAATTTCCCGATTTCAAAACAGCGATCGCCTTTACCAACCGTGTGGGTGAAATCGCCGAGGAACAAGGACATCATCCCGCTATTTTAACCGAGTATGGTAAAGTCACTGTGACTTGGTGGACTCACGCCATCTCCGGCTTACACAAAAACGACTTTATCATGGCGGCAAAAACAGATGATATTGCTAGCCAGATGGCTGGATGAGGTTTAGGGGACTGGGGAAGCTGGGGGAGCTGGGGAAGCCGGGGAAGCCGGGGAAGCTGGGGAAGCCGGGGAAGCTGGGGACGAATGACAAAGGACGAATGACAAAAGACGTAGCTTGCTTCTCGCGAAGTGAGTATGACAAAAGACCAATGACAAATATCCCCTTCCCACCTAGAATTATACGAATCAGGAGTTCCTTAAATTTAGTAATCATCGAAGACCTATGACTCATCGCCCTATTATCCTCGGTATTGTCGGTGATAGCGCTGCTGGCAAAACAACGCTAACACGAGGAATTGCTCAAATATTGGGTGAAGATGAAGTCACCATCATCTGTACCGATGATTACCACCGCTATGATCGTCAGCAACGGGCGCAAAAAGCGATTTCAGCCCTCCATCCTGACTGTAACTATCTAGATATCATGCAGCAGCACCTGGGTTTGCTGCGAACGGGACAATCGATTCTCAAACCCATCTATAACCACAACACTGGCACCTTTGAACCCCCAGAGTATATTCAACCCCACCGATTTGTGATTGTTGAAGGATTACTGGGATATTCTACTCGTTTGGCGCGTGAGTGCTTCGATGTCAAGGTATTTTTAGCCCCCCCAGAATCGCTGCGGAGTGAGTGGAAAGTTAAGCGAGATACCCGCAAGCGAGGGTATACGGATGAACAGGTACTCGAACAGTTGAGAAAACGGGAACCGGATTCGGAGGAATTTATCCGTCCCCAGCGTAAGTGGTCAGATATTGTTGTCAGTTTCTATCCTCCTGACGAATTATCTGACGAACAGAGTGATTTAATGTTAAATGTGCGGTTAGTCCTCAGACCGACGATTCCTCATCCAGATTTTACCCGACTCCTCAGTCCCAGCAAATCCCATCTAAGTACAGCCATTCGTCTGGAATTAGACCGAGATATGGGTAAACCTGTTGATGTCCTGGAAGTTGATGGTCATGCGACAGAGGAACAGGTGCGGGAATTAGAGCGGATTTTATGTAGTGAAATTCCTTACTTGGGTAAATACTGCACATTAGAAGGTGATCCCAATATTGGTAAGGTTACGGGAACCACAGGGGAAACACTCCAGAGTTATCCCTTAGCCTTAACTCAATTGTTGATTACCTATCACATGCTGAAAGCGGCTCATATTTATCAATCCAGTGAACCCGCGTTAACCTGAAATTTCCCCCAGGCAAAAATTAAGCTTTCCCAAGGGAGAGTGAACGAATCAACGCCTTATGATAACTTCACAAGAGCAGTTACAACTGGTGTTTGGCTGACCGAATTGAAACCTATCATCAACAGTTTATCCAGGGACTCTATTGCAGTTTAAGAACTAAAGCCGAAGCTTACCCATTGACCTGCTGCATCGTCAAAAACGGCGCAACAGGGAACTTTCATTAAGATATTAATGGCAGCATTTACGTCTCGGTCGTCAACGTACCCATAGACTCGGACGTATTGCAACGCAATATTGCCCGGTTGAACACCGCCTATAAAAACTTCTTTGATGGGCGGGGTTTTCCTCAGATATTTTACGGGAAAACGGCTCAGACTATTCGAGAACACTTGCCCGGAATATGTAACTACTTTATTAGTGGCACGACCAGTGGAGTTATGGAAGGAATTAACAATAAAATTAGACTAGTTATGCGCTTGGGTTATGGCTTAACCAACTTTAATAACTTGCGTTCTCGTTTACTAGGCTGCTGCTCTTAGAACAATTCTACAGGCTTGTCAAAAAGCATTCGGCTTGCCTTGAAAAGAGTAGTCTTGACTCTCCACTATCGTTCCGAGCCAAGACTAGAGCCAAGGAGCTAAACTCTTTTATTAAGAAAACTTATCACCCTGATTACTGGAGAGCCAGACAATTAGAGCTATTCTCTCAGGATATGTGGAATGTGAGTTCCGCAGAATCCCCCTTTTAGAAAAAGGGGGAGTAAAGGATTAGGATTATTTCCAACCTGCCCGATCCATTAGCTTAACCGCTTCTGGGTTCTTTTCCCCATAACTGATGACATCTAATTCTGATTCCTTAAAGTCGCCAAAGTCAGCCACAACAGGATTGGGTTCCATATCCGTCACGACAGGATACTCATTCGCTTGATTGGCAAAGATTTCCTGGGCTTCTGGCGTCACCAGGTACTCTAAAAATTTGACCGCATTCTCTTGGTTCGGCGCATTGGTAACCACACCGCCACCACTGATGTTGACATGAGTCCCATCGGCGCTTTGATTGGGGAAGAACACGCCGACTTGTTCCGCTACCTCTTGATCTTCCGCCGCATCGGATTTTTTGAGACGGGCTACATAATAATGGTTAACGATCGCGACATCACATTGACCAGCAGCTACGGCTTTAATTTGCGCCGTGTCATTGCCTTCCGGGGGACGGGCAAAGTTATCGACTAAGCCTTTGACCCAGGTTTCTGTCTCTTGTTCTCCTTTGCCTTCGATTTTAGAGGCGACTAAGGATTGGTTGTATATATTTTCGGAACTGCGGATGCACACTCGTCCTTTCCATTCGGGTTCGGCTAAGGCTTCGTAGGTGGAGAGTTCTTCTGGCTGAACGTTCTCTTTGTTATAGACAATGATTCGCGCCCGTTTGGATAACCCAAACCATTCTCCTTGGGGATCACGGAGATTGGCAGGAACGGCTGATTCTAAGGTTTCTGAGGAAATGGGTTGCAACAATCCCTCCTCTTGCGCCCGCCACAGGCGTCCCACGTCAACGGTAATTAAGACGTCGGCTGGACTGTTTTCGCCTTCACTCTTGATCCGTTCAATCAACTCATCGGCGTCTCCTTCAATTAGGTTCACCTCGATCCCCGTTTCTTCGGTGAAGTTGTTGTAGAGGGCATCATCGGTGTCATAATGACGGGCGGAGTAAAGGTTAATTTCTCCTGCATCAGCTGTGTTATCGGCTGCGCCATCTGTACTTGCTGTATCGGCGGGTTCGTTGGGATTTGAACAGCCTGCAACGACTAACAGGGCGAGTCCAGAGCAGAGTCCGATTATACTACGTCTAGTAATTTTCATTAATGACCAGTCTTGTTGTGATTTGGGTTGAGTTCCAGTGAGCCGCGATCGCTGTCCTTTGTGACCCGTTGCCAGATTGCTAACTATCTGAGCCTATCTGGGATTGGGCGACCTGATTTGCCCAGGGTTCACTCAGGTTGATTACGCTGCACTAGAGTGGACAAATGATTATTGTACCTGTTAATGCAATTAATTCTTAATTGAGTTCTAATTATCCTGACGATACTGTTCCCTGTTGCCTGTTCCCTCTTGGGATAAACTGATGTCCTAACGTATCCTCGTAGTGCTACATGTACTGATAGGGAGGACAATCCATTGCCAGACGATCGCGCTTATTGGTTAGCTTGGTCACAAGTCCCGCGTGTAGGACCAATATTACTGCGACGCCTACAGCAGCATTTTGACTCGTTAGCAAAGGCTTGGGCGTCTCCAGTGCAAGAATTGGGTCAGGTGGAGGGGTTTGGGCGGCAATTGGTTCAGGCTGTGGAGAAGACGCGATCGCATCTCAATCCCCAACAGTTTCTGGAACAACACTGTAGCAAAAATCCCTATTTCTGGACACCTGCTGATCCGGACTACCCCCGCTTATTGTTAGAAATTCCCAGTCCGCCGCCCGTATTGTACTATCGCGGACAGGTGGATCAGCAGGAAAATCAGGGAATGAAACCCATGGTTGCGATCGTCGGAACTCGTGAACCGACGGATTATGGCAAGCGTTGGACAAGGAAAATTAGTACAGCGCTGGCAAAAAAGGGCTTTACTATCGTATCTGGAATGGCAGCCGGGATTGATACCGAAGCCCACAAGGGATGTTTAGAGGCGGGTGGGAGAACGGTAGCGGTTTTTGGCACAGGAATTGATGTGATTTATCCACCCCGTAATAAGCTACTGTACCAGACAATTGTAGAAGAGGGATTAGTATTAAGTGAATATCCGGCAGGAACCAAGCCAAATCGCCCCCACTTTCCCCAACGCAATCGGATTATTGCCGGGTTGAGTCGGGCGGTTTTAGTCATGGAAGCGCCAACGAAATCAGGGGCGTTGATTACGGCGTATCAAGCCAATGAGTTTTGTCGGGATGTGTATGCATTACCGGGTTCGTTAGATAATCCCAATGCGGTGGGATGTTTGGGATTATTGAATCGGGGAGCAAGTGTGATTTTGAGTGAGGGGCATTTGTTAGAGATGTTGGGGGCAATACCGGAATTGGATAGCGGGAAACAGTTGTCTTTATTTGAGCCAGAATCGGTTAAAGCGACGCCGAAGTTAGCGCCAGAGTTGGCAAAGGTGTTTCAGGTTTTAGGGATTGAACCGACGCCCTTGGATGTGATTGTTCAGGAAACCGGGATGACAGTGGCGGAGGTTTCGGGTGTTTTGTTGCAGTTGGAATTAGAGGGGTTAGTGTCGCAGTTACCGGGGATGTTATATCGGCGAAATTGATAAATTATTTTATCGTAGGGGCGCACAGACGTGCGCCCGGTTTTGGGTTGTGTACCCGCATTTCCCCCTCATCCCCTAACCCCAACTCCCTTGAAACAAAAGCGAAGCATCCTCTGTCATCCCTCCTCACAGGGGGGAACGAGGGGGGTGGGAGAAGGGGAACTAATACTCCCATACGTGTCATATTAGTCTCTACACCGCTCCCTTCTGGCTCCCCTCTCCCAAGCTTGGGAGAGGGGCTGGGGGTGAGGGCTGGAAGTTAGCGTTCGCGCAGCGTTCCCGAAGGGTAGGGTAGCGTAACGCACCATAACTTTTGTAGTAAACGATGCGAACGTTTATGGCGAAGACAGCGCAACTACAAACAAACCTCTAAATTGCCTTAAAGACTATCTGGATCGATGTTCAACTCTCGCAATTTTGCTGCTAATCGTTCAGCCCGTTGCGCTTCTTGTTCTCGCTGTTGTTCTAATTCCAAATAGGACAAAAATCGTTGTCCATCTGGTCGATATAATTCTAACCCTGCTTCGGTTAATTCAAATCGCACTGTTAAGCGCGGACTGACCCAGCCGGACATGGGTTCAATGACTTCTAGTAGTCCTTCTATTCTTTGCCACCCTCTCAAATCTTGATTGTCTGGATCATAGAGGTAATATTCTTCGACACCATAACGGTTATAAAATGCCAGTTTTTTATCCATCTTAGTCTGGCTGTCGTGATAGGAACGGATTTCAAAGACAACCTGCGGCGGGATATTATTTTCGCGCCATTGTAGGTAGGAACGGCGATCGCCTTTTGGTACGCCAAACACAACCATTACATCCGGCGCTTGGGAGATGGTGTTATTGCCTTCAACTGGATACCAAAGTAAGTCTCCGGCGACAAAGACATTCGGGTCATCTTTAAATAAAGCATCACAGCCGCCTTGGATTTTGGTAATCCATTGATATTGAAGGGTGCTGTCTGCCATGGGTTTACCATCACTAGAGGGATAAATGATTTCTTCTTTGGCGAGTGTCATAGTCTTAAAACCTAAGTAGAATTTACTTAGTTATATGTTGTTGTGTTGTCGTTGAGGGATATTGATTAAATTGTATCAAAATTTGCCTCTCTAATAAGATTCTCCTGTAGGGGCGACCCGCTTGCATAAATTGACAACTGTATCTATTCAATTTAATCGGGTCGCCCTTGGTTTTCAGGGGAGGTCTAAACATTTGAGTCGGGGCGGGTTTAGTCACATCTGGGTGCAACCAAAAAGATAGTTGTGAAACCCGCCCCTACACATTTAAAACGAATGTCGCTGATTTAAGTTCGTAGTAGGCACTTTAGTGCCAGAAGCGCTAAAGCGCTGACTACAAACTCTAAAGTTAGTGCCATTTCACTTAACACTAACGTTGTTTAAATTGGATTATACACATAGATTTAATGACTAATGTCATAGCATATTTAACTCTTTTTATTCTCTACTTGTGCCAATTTTTTATGAGCAAACTCTCTAACTTTCTCATCAGGCTCATTTTCTGCTCTGTCGCGCAGCAAGGCTAGAGTCTGGGGATGGTTAGGATATTGTTTGATAATGATTTCAAGTGCTATTTGCCGAGGATTAGGTGTCTTGTTTATCTCGTCTTTTAAAGGATTTGTCTCATCTTTTAAAGGATAGGGATCATTGACGGCGCGATCGCATATAAATTCAAATATCCCAGCTTCATCTTTCCAGCCTCGTGCTAACTCCTCCAATGCTGCTGCTCGGACGTGCCAATGATCATTAGACTGAGCAACAGTCTTCAGGACGGGCAAAATATCAGAGTCTGATGACCAGCCTTGTGCCCATTCTCGCATCGCGGTCTCTCGCACACGACAATGCTTAGCTGACTGAGCCAATGTTTTAAGGACGGGCAAAAAGTTTGGCTCATCTTTCCAGCCTTTAAGTAGTTTTTGTATCGCTGCATTTCCAACATTACCATTCTCATCTGACTTAGCCATTTCCATCAGTAGGGGAAAAGTATCAGGATCATTTTTCCAGTTCTCTGCTAATCCCTCAACTGCTATCAATTGAGTATAATCATGATAGCAATAGCGCTCAGACTGAGCTATAGCTTTGAGCAAATTTAATGTCTCCGGGGCATCTTTCCATATAGTTGCGATCACTCTAATTGCTTCTTCTTTTTCCATAGGATCATCAGGATCATCAGTCAAACTTTTCAGTCGGTCGAGCAGTTTGTCAGAAGTTTCCTTAATGTCAACCCGATTTCTCACTTCTGAAATGCACCTAGCTGCAAAAAATAGGTGTGAAGAATCAGTATGCCATTCATCTGCGTCAGGTGGTTCAATCAAATATTCAATGACATGACCAGCAAATTGTGGCTGAATCATCCCTATGATTAAACACAGCACCTCATCCCAATATGGATTCCACCAATGTTTGCCAAAAACTTCAGTTTTTAACTCCTCTAGAGAAAGACTGCGTTCTTTCTCAAACTGCCAAACATATTCCCAGGCGCAGAAATATTCCAAAAATGTCCGATGCACAAAGGCATAATAATCCGCCCCCATGAAACATAATATAAAATTACGTTCCCACAGTTGCTTTATCATCACCCTAGCCACCGCCCTGGAATTATTAATATCTAGGGTTTTCAGATAATCTGTCAAAATTCCTTCTAACTCATCCGCCGCAATCAGATTACCCGCCAACCCTTTCTCTGCTGCTTGCATCTGATACGCTACCCGACGCAACATCGCCTGTTTATCTTTATAATCAAGGGTTTTAATCTCTAACTGCTGATGTTCCACTAACGCCCGTTCTACATCCCATTGATGCAGCAATACTCGCGAGGCTTGGTTGTATAATTCCGGTCTATCTCTGGGCAATTCCTGATTACGATTTAAAATTGCCATCATGGTTAGCAATAAGGGATTCCCAGCCAGTTCGCGAATCGCTTTTGAGGTGTTAATTGCCCGTTGTAGCCGTTCCCGCTTCCTCTGTTTATCAGCTTTATCAGTAAAGGTTAAATCATGCCAACGGGTAATAAAGTCCTGAATCTGATCCGCCTCTAAATCTTGCAACATAAAGTGATAAAACTGGGCATCTTGTAACCGCTGCGGCTTATAGCCAATCACGCGAGAGGTGACAATTACCCGCACATCAGGATAGTCATTGGTGAAGCGATGAATATCAGTAATTACATCCTCTCGTTTTCCCGGATCAAATACCTCATCTAAGCCATCAAACATCACCAAAGCATTTCCGGCTTTTAACTGTTCCACCAGTTGATGCTGATTCAGATGACAGACAATCCCACTACTATCATGGAAAAATTTCAGGAAATTCTTACATTGTCCCGCATCGCGATTCCGCATATAGGTGCGTAATTCAATCAGCAGGGGAATCGGCTGGAAATTGGCATCATTGGGTGTAGAATTTGCCCAATCTAATGCCAAATATTGCAACAAGGTAGACTTACCTGAACCCGGATCACCGAGAATCACCAGATAGGGATAGTTATCTTTATCTTGAATAATTTCTCTGATAGAACAAATCGGCTGTTGAGAATAAACCTGTTTATATTCGGTTAACTCTTCGATGGATATCTCTGTATCAAGTTGATTACTCTCTCGCAGTCGCCGTTGATGTTCTTTGGGGAGTTCATAGACTTGGGGGACTATCTGATGAACTTGTCGCACATTTTGCGGAATGAAGACTTGCCAGAGTTTCAGTTGGTTATAGGCGCAGCCTGTTGTGTCTAAACTGGATAGGTTTAAATTGCTGTAGCGTTCCCGTAAGCCTTCTTGATATTTGGTTAAATTAAAATCGGGAGAAACTCCGGCAATTTCTCGAACCTTTTCTTCTATGGATTCCTGAATCTCTAATTCTAACAGTTCCTCTAACTCTGGCGAATTCCTAACAATGCGTCTCACATCTTTAACATATTGCTTGGCAACCCCATCCCAATTAAACCCAGTCGGCATATCGGGAGAATAGCGCTGTACCCAAATGCTTCTTAATTGATTGGCGTCGATAACGCGACAATTTTTCTCAAAGGCTTTTCCCAATAACGGTTTCACGTCATCATCTCGGATAAACTGCTCAATTGCTACTTGATAGGTGTCGCGGATTTCTGCGCCAGTTAAGTCACATTCAAATAGTTCATCTTCGATTGTTGTCAAGAATTTGGCTAAAGCTTCAAGTAAGGCGTTTTTGAGGACATGCGGTGAGGCTAACAGTACCCCCTCTGGGATGCAGTCTTTGAAAAAATCGTTAACGTACTCTTCCAGATTTTCTTGCTGTAGTTTCAGCCAAATCTGCTTGAGTTCTAAGTTTTTAACTAAAGCGACAACACTACTCAAAGCTGTCCCCGGTTCCACCATGGTGCAATTCCTACAGGAAACGTATTTTTACCATTTTAGGGTATCTGCTTTTTCGTCTAGTGCAAGAAGGTAGAAATAACTGAACAGCTAACATCTTCCCAGATGCGCCATGGCACGTCTCTACATTGCTTCATCCTATCTACGAAGCTGTTCAAGTATTTCCGCTGCGCTGTGCAGGGGTTAGTCGGTTGGGTTGAGCGAAGTCGAAACCCAACCTAAAAAAACTCCATTAAAGCAGAAGGAATCAATATTGCCTTTGTCTCTAAGCCGCAGTCGTTGCGTCTCGTCTTCGGCTTTGGTGCTGAAGGGTTGACCAAAGGGCGATTCGGGAAATAATTAGGCGAAAGTCAGTCAAAATTGTAGATAGATTTTCGGGGGTTAGTACGGGAACGTGGACAAAGATGCAGCCCGTTGTTGGCGAATAATCCTGAAAATAGCGTAATAGCTGATAATAGAGTCCTTCACAGACAAATTTCCCCGCGTCATGACTAATCTCCGTTTCAGTTAATCCCTCGACTAATTTCTCTAAGTCTACAGCAGTTTTGAGGAATTGAGTCTCGAAAGATGTCTCATTGCCAAAGAAGGCGGGAAGACAATAGGACAACCCTTTCAGGCTTAAAATTGGTTGAAGAACTAGATAATAAATGAACCAATACACTTGAGCAACAAGGTATCGAGGCGTGGCTCCAGCTTCTACAGTTAATTGGGAACGGGATTGGGCCATACCGCAACAAATTACCACATCCGGTTGCAGGTGTTCAATTTTCGCGATCGCTAAATCGCTGGCGGGGAATACGTCCACGGGTAGCTGTCTCAGGAACGTTAAAGATATGGCTTGATCCGGGAACGGGTTACTCTCAGCTTGGAGTTTGAGGAGTAAATCATCGGACGCATTAGATTTGTGATCAGGTAACCAGGTTTGAAAGGAGGTCAAAAGGATGGTTGTTGACATTATCGATTAGCACCGAACTCATTAAAATGTAGATTGAACCATAAAAATAACGAGGAATCGGTATCATGCCAATCATTGCGGTGGTTGATTACGATATGGGTAACCTGCACTCGGCTTGTAAAGGGTTGGAGAATGCGGGTGCAACAACCAAGATAACAGATGTCGCGGCGGAGATTGAACAGGCGGATGCGGTGGTACTACCGGGAGTCGGTTCATTTGATCCAGCCGTACAGCATTTGCGATCGCGTGGACTTGAGGAACCGATTAAACGGGTAATTGCCAGTGGTAAACCGTTCCTGGGTATCTGTTTGGGGTTGCAAATTCTGTTTGAGGGTTCAGAAGAAGGAAAAGAACCTGGATTAGGGATTATTCCTGGAAAAGTGCGGCGATTTCAGCCAGAACCGGATATCCACATTCCGCACATGGGGTGGAATCATTTAGAGTTCACTCAACCGGATTGTCCGTTGTGGATGCAGTTATCAGAGAACCCGCAAGTTTATTTTGTCCATTCCTACTACGTTGAACCCGTTGATCCGACGATTCGCGCCGCTACAGTAACACATGGGTCACAACAGATCACGGCTGCGATCGCGCGGGATAATCTGATGGCGGTTCAGTTCCATCCCGAAAAGTCATCGACAAGAGGCTTGCAAATTCTATCCAACTTTGTCACACTCCTGAAAACTCCTGTATCCGTCTAAGATCGGGAAACAGATGGGGAAGATAGGGAAGATGGGGGAAGGTTGATGATTAAAACTCTTTGGTTTTAATAACTCGTTGATTCAGAGGTTGAACAGGTCGAGCATTACCGCTGTAAATTGACTGAAACTTTGCTAGCTGCTGGGATGATATCTCAATGGGCTGTTGTAAAACATACCAATTCACGCCTTCTGTACAAGGTGGCGTAGTTAATGAGCCAGTGTAATGATAATAAGACTTATCTTTTGGCGGTAAAGCACTGGCATTAACCGTCACACCTCGAACGATTCGCTCTCCTTTCTGGGTTGGTATATTCGCCCATAAGGTTTCAATAAATGGATTGTATTCACCTTCTTTCAGGAAAACCCCAATGACCGCCAATTGTCCATCCTGACTTTTGTGAACCAGATGGGCTTCCATGGGATAATCTTCGCCCTTAACCCTGTGTTCGCTGGGAGCATGGAAATGAAACTGGAGCAGTTCATACCGCTTACCCTCAATTTTGATAGAACTCCCAGCTTTGTAAGCCACTTCAATGGCATGACCATTATTAATGACTTTAAATGGTGTATATTTATAGGTAAATTCCAGAGAGTCAGCGCTAGAGGCTGACATATCGTTCAGGTCAAGAGGAGACTGATTTTTGCCGAGTTTACACATTTCAAATTCCGGACTTAAGTCTCCCCAATTTTTAGGGGATTCATCGCCACTATACCCCCAGTCAACCGAATGGGTATTACTTGATTTAACTTTCGGCGCGATAACTAAACAAGACGCGACAAGAACAAAGATAATAAATCTAAAGGTACTGTTCTTCATGGCACTTTTTCACTTTTACAGCCAATATACATATCTCTATCTATTTTAATAGCATTAAGCGGAATGAATTGAACCAGACAATTCATAAATGTTATGAATCATTTTATTTTTTGTTGAGATAGATTGAGATATATTTATGCAAAAATTCAGGGTTGAGGATGGAGGATTAGGGCACCCCATCACCCCATCACCCCGTCACCCCATCACCCCCAGCTCCCCTATCTTCCCTTGATCGCCGCAATTGAGTCTGAACATTGGTAGGCTGTAAAGAGTCGCCAATGGCGTTTAAGTAAGGAGAGTAAACGTTGAAGTATCAGAATTCACAGAATTGGCAAGCTTTAGTGGGAGGGATTATCGCAGCAGCCTTGATTCTCCTTAGCTTTAGCTCCTTTGTGATCATCAACCCAGGTCAAGCCGGGGTGATCAGCATCTTGGGTAAAGCCAGAGATGGAGCCTTACTAGAGGGAATCCACGTCAAGCCCCCCATAATCTCAGTGGTGGACGTCTATGATGTGACTGTGCAAAAATTTGAAGTTCCCGCCCAGAGTTCCACTAAGGATCTTCAGGATCTCTCGGCTAGCTTCGCGATCAACTTCCGCCTTGATCCCACACAGGTGGTTACGATCCGACGAACACAAGGCACATTACAGAATATCGTCTCGAAAATTATCGCCCCTCAAACTCAGGAATCGTTCAAAGTTGCAGCGGCTCGGCGAACGGTAGAAGAAGCCATCACCAAACGGACTGAACTAAAGCAGGACTTTGATAATGCTTTGAATGAACGATTGGAAAAGTATGGCATCATCGTCCTGGATACCAGCGTGGTTGACCTAAACTTCTCCCCAGAGTTCTCCAGGGCGGTTGAGGAAAAACAAATCGCTGAACAACGGGCGCAACGTGCTGTTTACGTTGCCCGGGAAGCCGAACAACAAGCCCAAGCGGACATTAATCGCGCCAAGGGTAGAGCCGAAGCCCAACGACTGTTGGCGGAAACCCTGAGGGAGCAAGGCGGACCATTGGTTCTGCAAAAAGAAGCGATTGAAGCCTGGAAACAAGGTGGAGCGCAAATGCCGAAAGTTTTGGTCATGGGTGGTGATTCCAATAGTAGTGTGCCATTCCTGTTTAACTTAGGGGATGTGGCACAGGAAACGCTACCGCGCTAAAGACACCAAACCCTGTGGTTATCCTGTAGGGGCGACCCACTTCGTCTAATGAACAACCTGTAGGGGCGACCCGCTTAGCCTAATGAACAACCGGTAGGGGCGACCCGCTTAGCCTAATGAACAACCTGTAGGGGCGACCCGCTTAGCCTTAATGAACAACCGGTAGGGGCGACCCGCTTAGCCTAATGAACAACTCCAGTCCACTCAATTGGCTCGGGTCGCCCTCCACTCAATTGGCTCGGGTCGCCCTCCACTCAATGGGTTAGGGTCGCCCTTAAGTCTCGTTCCCCCGTCTGAATACCCTTGGGGAGGATATGCCTCTCGTCGTCACGGTTTCAGCGCGTTAGCATGATAACTAATCGGGTCATGAGCCTGATCAAACGAAGGTTTTCTAGTCCATGTTCAGGTCTTATGTAACGGAAAGTCATGGAATTTTTGTCTGATACCGTCGTGCTGTCACGCCTGCAATTTGCGGTGACGGCTATTTTTCACATGCTTTGGCCCGTTCTCACCACAGGTATGGGTATTTACCTGGTTATCGTGGAAGGACTATGGCTGAAGACGCGCAATCCTGATTATTATTACCATGCTCGCTTCTGGTCGAAGCTGTATGTCCTCAACTTTGGCATCGGCGTCGCTACAGGGGTGCCGATGGAATTTCAGTTTGGTACCAACTGGGCATCCTTTTCCGAGGCGGTTGGTAATTTTTTTGGCAGCATTCTCGGCTTTGAAGCGTCGATGGCGTTCATGCTAGAAGCGGCGTTTTTAGGGATTATGGTGTTTGGTTGGCAGCGTGTGCATCCAATTATGCACTATGTTGCCACTATCCTTGTAGCATTCGGGGCGAACTTATCCACGTTCTGGATATTAGCCGCTAATTCCTGGATGCAAACCCCAGCCGGTGGCGAATTTGTTGATGGTAAGTTTATTGTCAGCGATTATTTTCAGGCAATTTTTAATCCCTTTATGATGAACAGCGTTCTGCACATGTTCTTTGGCACCCTGGAGACATCGCTGTTTGTGATTGGTGGGATTAGCGCTTGGTACATTCTCAACAAACGCCATTCAGCCTTCTTTTCTAAGGCGTTGAAAATTGTTTTAGCGACTGCGATCGCAGTTGCCCCCTTACAGATCTATATTGGGCATTTAAGTGGCGAACAAGTGTATCGTTATCAGCCGTCAAAACTAGCCGCGATGGAAGCGCAGTGGGAAACTGTACCTGCTGGAGTTGCCGCTGATTGGAGTCTTTTGGCATTTCCCAATGAAACCGCTGAAAAAAATGATTGGGAAATTAAAGTTCCCAATGCTTTGGGATATATCCTGGAATTCAAAAAAGAATTACCAGAACCTGTATTGGGATTGAAGGAGTGGAAACCGGAAGATCGACCCCATCTGTTAGGGTTAATCTACTATTCCTTCCGGATCATGATTGCCATTGGCTTCTTCTTCGCCGGATTAATGCTGGTGAGTGTACTGCAATGGCTACGGGGTAAGCTTTCGCCGGAAAACATTACCCAGCAGCGTTGGCTTCTATTTGCCTGGATTTTTGCCGCGCCCCTCGGTTATATTGCGGTTGAATCCGGCTGGATTGTCCGCTGTGTGGGACGACAACCCTGGACAGTGTACGGGCAAATCCGCACCGTAGATGCCGTGTCTAATGTCCCAGCCAGCAATGTTTTAACGTCGTTACTCTGTTTCACCGGGGTTTACATCCTGTTATTTTGTGCGACTTTATTTTTCGGTAGCCGAATTATCCGCCGAGGTCCCAATTTAAACCTCCCTTTACCCAGTTCTGAGACTCAAGAAGGTGTCAACACTACCCCAGGACAGTTTATTCCCGATGAACGCCCACTAGAAGCACAGCAGTAGGAGGTTTTATGGAGACACTATCCTATTTTCTGCCCCAAGTCTGGTTTGCGATTTTAGCCCTGTTTCTCTTCCTCTACGTGATGCTGGATGGATTTGATTTAGGGGTTGGCATTTTATCTGTTACCTCTTCTACTGAGGAACGCCGGGGTATTTTAATGACCAGTTTGGGTAATGTTTGGGATGCCAACGAAACCTGGCTGGTGATTATGGGCGGGGGTTTGTTTGGTGCATTTCCCTTAGCCTACGGCACGATTTTAACTGCCTTGTACATCCCAATTTTATTCATGGTTTTTGGGTTTATATTTCGGGCGGTGGCGTTTGAGTTTCGCGAACAAGCGAATCGTAAGTTCTTCTGGAATTTAGCCTTTGGTGCCGGAAGTTTTAGCGCGGCATTAGGTCAAGGATTTGCTTTGGGGGCTGTACTATCGGGGATTACGGTTGATGAAGCGGGTCATTTTATTGGCGGCACTTGGGATTGGCTCACCTGGCAATCGGTTATCGTAGCATTGACTTTAATTCAAGGGTATGTGTTAATTGGCTCAACCTATTTGGTTCTGAAAACAGAAGGAGAGTTACAAGCTACCCATTACAAAACCGCTAAAATTGCCGCGATCACCACGCTAATTGGCGCGATTGTGATTACGATTACCACGCCCATCTTTTATGAGTATGCGCGATCGCGTCTTTTTTCTCAACCCCAAGTTTATATCTTCGCCGCCATACCCCTACTGGGAATTACGCTGATTTGGCTACTCTGGAGAAGTCTGAATCGACAGGAAGAGAGAACGCCATTAATTTGGACGATTCTACTGTTTTTACTGACATTCCTGGGATTAGCCTTGGTTGTGTTTCCCTACATTATCCCCACTCAGATCACCATTTATGAGGCGGCGGCTGACCCCAGTGCGCTGGTGTTCATGATCATCTTTATCGGTGTTCTGATTCCGATTATGTTGGCATACAACATCTATCAATACATCGTGTTTCGAGGGAAGGTCACAGGTGAACATTATGGAGAATAGCGGGGCTAATTTTTCACAATAAGTCTGCCCAACTCCGTAATGGAACCGAATAAAACCTATGTAGGGGCGACCCGCTTGCATCACTAAATAACCCAAGTCCACTCAATTGGATCGGGTCGCCCTTTACTAACAGATACGTTTTGAACTTATGAAAAAAAATTCCAATCAACCCAATCCCAATGACGCCGTTTTAGGCGGACAAGGTTTGCCATTAAATTCTGGTGTGCTGGGTGGATTAGAGGGAGTTAAACAACGTTTGACCAGTGAGTCTGAAGAAATCCGAATGGCGGCTTTAGACGAGGCGCTCAACTATGGTCAGCCTGGGAAAGACGTGCTACGCCAAGTGGTACAAAACGAGACAGGTGATTTACAGTTCAAAGCCTATAATTTACTCTCTGAACAGGTTTTTCAAGCTGAAACAGTATGGAAAATTCAGCGGTTAGGACGCACCTATTCCGTCTGTTTAACTCAAGAGGGGACAAACTTTACCGGACATTATGTAGATATCAATAATCCCAGTACGTTTAACGGAGAAGTGGTAACAGGGCGAGGAATTACCCTAATTTATTTCATCCAAGAAACTCCAGGAAACGGCTACTATGCGGTTCATGCGGGAAGATTAACTCAACCCGATCGCTTTGATGGACATTGGTACGATACGGCGAGGAATGTAGGACAGTTTACCCTCAGCCGTTTAGAGTGATGAGCTGATGCGATCGCGAAATTATATAATTAACTTGACGTTCAATTTCCGTGTCGTTATCCTAAGTAGTACAAAAGTATTGTCGTGAGAACACCAGTTCTGTACACCTTTTCCTAACTACACCGACAACAATTGTAACCGATGACAGCCAATTCCAATCAACCCAATCCCAATGACGCCGTTTTAGGCGGACAAGGTTTCCCATTAAATTCTGGTGTGCTGGGTGGATTAGAGGGAGTTAAACAACGTTTGACGAGTGAGTCTGAAGAAATCAGAATGGCGGCTTTAGACGAGGCGCTCAACTATGGTCAGCCTGGGAAAGACGTGCTACGCCAAGTGGTACAAAACGAGACAGGTGATTTACAGTTAATAGCCTATAATTTACTCTCTCAACAGGTTAATGAGAAAGAGAAACAAGAATTACAAACTTATTTGCCTCCAGAATTACAAATTTATCTCAAGTTTGACCTTGAAATTGACACGAAAGAATTAGGGGAAGCGATTGAGCGAGCCGTCGATCGCGCGTTAGGGCGTCGAGAAATAGCCAGTGCCGATAGTCACGGTATTCTTTTAGCAGGCACAGCACCAATGCCTCCTCTAGCAGGCACAGCATTGGCTCCTCCGGAAACAGCGGGTGTAATATCTGTAGACCAAGTTAATGATCAGGCGGGGAATAACTCTAAAGCTGAGATAGCTAACGATCCACCGACTAAAACGTTAGGTTTACTGAGACAATGGTTGAAAAATAAAATGAATCGACAGCGTTAATTCAATCAAATATTTGCTTCCCAAAATTAAACCCCGTTGTCTCATCGTTAAATTCCAAATAAATTCTCATTCTTTAAGGGAAATGGCTAATTCAAGAAAAGATAGAATACAGCCGAGTCAGGCAACACCAATACCGTCAAAAACGGCACACCCCAAAGACAATAAATCTTCACTCTGTCCTAGCGCTCCCCCTGATACTAAAGATAGCGTTGTCTTTGGTATAGTAGGTGGCACTGTTGACAGTCCACAAGTAGCATATCTGCGGGAACCTCAGCCAATAACGGATGAATTACTAGCATTATCTGAACCCGTTGATCCAACCGAAGTCTATCGAATCGCTGCTCCTTGCTGGGAACGGGGGTGTCAACATTTTGATGGACATCAATGCCATCTTATTCAACAAATTGTCGAAGGATTACCGACAATGGTGAAAGACTTACCACCCTGTCGCATCCGTCAAGATTGTCGATGGTGGCAACAGGAAGGGAAAGACGCCTGTCTGCGTTGTCCTCAAATTGTCCGCACGAATTATGGTATATCTGAAACCGTTAAAAAAGTCATTAAACCACACCGCGATCGCGAAATTATAGCGCTACGCGAAGCGGGAATAGGGAATGGGGAATGGGGAATAGGGAATGGGAAAATGTAGAGACGTAGTATGCTACGTCTCTACGTGATCAAGGGATTGACCCTTCGACTTGACGTTCAATTTCCGCGCCGTTATCCTAGGTAGTACAAAAGTATTATCAACGAGACCACCATGAGTGATTCAGCACAACCTCCACGTCGTCGCAGACGGCGAAATAGTGCATTTGACGACGAATCGAATCATTCCGATCAATCGACACAGCCGCAACACCAAGGTCAATTAACCCGAAGCGAACGCCAAGAAATTGTTGATCTTCTACGTCAAGAAAGCGCTGATAACTTTCTGCAACGAGCCAGAGAAATTGGACTCAATCCGGCAACTGACTTTGCTGAACTTAATTTATCGGGAGTCAATCTAAGTCATGCTAATTTTCAACGTGCTGATTTAACTGGGGTCAATTTATCTCAAGTTAACTTGAGTAATGCTCACTTGAATCAGGCTAAATTGACTAACGCCAACTTACAGCAGGCAAACTTACAACGAAGCAATCTATCTTCCGTCGATCTAAGCAGTGCTAATTTGAAAGAGGCAAATTTGAGTAATGCTGACCTCAATAATGCCAATTTAAGTCAGATAAATTTGCAACAGGCTGATTTAAGCAACGCCAATCTCAACGATGCTAATTTAAATAATGCCAACTTAAAAGGAGCCAATTTCCAGGGAGTAACCTTCAATCAAGTCAATCTAAAAGGAGCAATCATTGACGAACAAACCCAACTGGCAGCCAGTTGGCGCAAGGTTATAGCTGTTCTCAACCAAACCCATGAGGATTTAGAGTTACAAAATCTTGACCTCAGTCACCAGAATTTTTCAGGATTTAACCTAGCGGGGGCTAACCTGCAATCGACAAAACTCTGCCAAACAAATTTTCACCATACCGATTTGAGTCAAGCTAACTTGAGTAATGCTCACCTGAATGACGCTAAGTTAACTAACACCAACTTACAACAGGCGAACCTACAACGAAGCAACCTATCTTCCGTCGATCTAAGCGGTGCTAATTTGAGAGAGGCAAATTTGAGTAATGCTGACCTCACTGGCAATCCTAATTTAAGTCAGGCAAATTTACAACAGGCTGATTTAAGCAACGCTTATCTCAATGGGGCTAATCTAACTGATGCCACTTTAGAAGACGCTAATTTACAACATGCCCGTCTTCACAATCTCAAACTGCAAGGAGCAAAATGCGATCGCGCCAACTTCCAAAATGCTCGCTTCCCTCAAGAAGATGATTTCAGCCACATTAGTTTTAAGGGAGCCAATTTTGCGAATGTATCCTTGTACAAGCTAGACTTTAGCCATTCTGACCTCAGCAATGCCAATTTTGAGCAAGCACACCTGAGTCAAGTCAATTTCTCTAACGCCAACCTCCAACAGGCAAACCTACAAAAAGTCTATCTAGGTCTTGCAAATCTGAGTCATACAAACTTAAAGGGAGCAAATTTACAGGGAGCAGAACTATCGGAAGTTCGTCTAGAAGGAACTATTATTGACGCTCAAACGCAACTCGATCCTACTTGGCGCAAGATTTGGGCTATTTTCAATCATCAAGTTACAGAGGATCTAGATTTAAGCAATGCTAACCTCAGTAGCCAGGATTTCCAAGGAATGAATCTTGCTGGGGCGAATCTTCAATCTACAAGGCTCTCCAGAACCAATTTTCGCAACACAAATTTGAGTGGAGCAGATTTGAGAAACGCTAGCTTTGATCGAGAATTGTGCCTTGCAGGAGCCAATTTAACTGATGCTAACCTAAGTGGCTTGAATTTGCAATTGATCAACCTATCAGGTGCAAATCTTCAAGGAGCAAACCTCAATCGGGCAACACTTAAAAACACTGATTTATCTGGTGCAAATCTTCAAGAAGCAAATCTCGACGGAGCAATACTTAAAAACACTGTAATTAACTCAGCAACCCTACTCGATCCTAAGTGGCAATTAGTCTGGGAAATCCTGAATCATAGTCAGTGTGGACGGGAATTGAGTGGAGTCGATCTGAGTAATGCTGACTTGATATCCGCAAACTTGGAAAATGCCAACCTCAAAGGTGCTAATTTAGCGGGAGTTGATTTGAGTAAGGCAAACTTTCTCGGAACTCAGATTGATGAAACGACGAATCTTGACCCAATGTGGCGCAGAGCTTGGGCTGTGGTTAATTCTCCTCTAGATGCGGAATCCTCAAATTATGTGATCAGGAAAGTGATGCCAGCCATTCTCGAACCTTATCGCGATCGCATCGAAGCAACTGCTAAACCCTATCTGGGGATTCACCTTGTTCCTGACGATACTTTAACCTGGTGGAGTAGCAAGTTTCCGGGAGAGCAAATCAGTCGGGCTGGCTTGCCGTATCTACCCAAAGGAATGAGCTATCCTCAAACACCAGAAGGGGAATATTTGCATCTGTTGATTCAGATTAATTTTGCCGAAGCGCCATCTATGGAGCCATTTCCACGGCAGGGGATTCTTCAGTTTTTTATTGCCGATAGTGGCTATTACGGTTGTCTCCACGAACACTATAGTGAATTTGATAAGACCGACTGGTTTCAACAAACAACCTTCTGTATCCGCTATTTTCCTGAACCCGATCTGAATGAGGCAAATCTGGAAACCAACTTTGACTTCTTGCCCGACAAAAACCCAGAGCTTAGAGATCTGGACGCAGTAGCAGAATTTAGTATTGTGGGCGCGTATCCCCCCACTTGTTCAGCCATTCAGTGGTGGTCTGGATATGAATTCATGCCAACAGTGGACTATCAGTTTTATGATGTGCTGTTGCATGACCTCGATCGGAGGGATATTGAGGCATTTAGAGAAGCCTATGAAGAAGCCTATGATTCTTGGGGAGAAGCGTTTGAAGTAAGGACTAATGAAGAAACGACTACAAGTAAACCTGAAGATTCTACCAGTTATACTCACATATCTGCCAGACTCGGTGGCTATACTCTCTTTCCCCAAGAAGATCCACGGGAGTATTCGACGGATTTCGAGGGACTTGACGGCCCACTGGATACGATACTGCTCGAAATAAATCTATCAGGAGAAGTTCTTTGGTTTTACATACAGCAATCGGATTTAGTCCGGCAGGACTTTTCCCGTGTTTATTATGTAGTAGAAAACACACTCTGATGTAATTGGCTTGACGTTCAATTTCTGCATTGTTAAATAGTGCAAAAGTATTGCTGTAAACCCATTACGAGTAGTTCATAACAACCACCATGTCGTCGCAGATAGCAAAGTAGTTCAATGAATAATGAATCTGGTCAGCCCGATCAAGCAACACAGCCGCAAAGCCAAGGTCAATTAACCCGGAGCGATCGCCAAGAAATTGTTGATCTTCTACGTCAAGAAAGTGCTGATAATTTCCTGAAACGAGCCAGAGAAATTGGACTAAACCCTAAAACTGACTTCGCTGAACTTAATTTATCGGGAGTCAATCTAAGTCCTGCTAGTCTGCAAGGTGCTGATTTAACTGGGGTCAATTTATCTCAAGCTAACTTGAGTAATGCTCACCTGAATCAGGCTAAATTGACTAACGCCAATTTACAACAGGCGAATCTACAACGAAGCTATCTATCTTCCGTCGATCTAAGCGGTGCTAATTTGAAAGAGGCAAACCTGAGTAATGCTAACCTCAGTCATGCTAATTTAAGTCAGACAAATCTACAACAGGCTGATTTAAGCAACGCTAATCTCAACGATGCTAATTTAAATCATGCCAACTTAGAAGAAGCGAATTTAGAAAATGCCAATTTAGCCGCCATTAAACTGCAAGGAGCTAAGTGCGATCGCGCTAATTTTCAAGGGGTTCGATTTTATGATCAATCCAAATATCCACATCATCAGACTTACAATCTGAGCCAGATTAGTTTCAAGGGGGCGAATTTTGCGAATACGTCTTTGGCTGGACTAACTGGAATAAATTTGAGCAACTCTGACCTCAGTCATGCCAATCTGAATCATGCTAATCTCAGTGGGGCTAATCTGACTAATGCTAATTTAGAAGGGGCAAATTTAGAAAATGCTAATCTAGCTAAAATTAAACTGCAAGGAGCTAAGTGCGATCGCGCTAATTTTCAAGGGGTTCGATTTTATTACGAACATCAATACAAAGCTTGGGATTTAAGACAGATTAGTTTCCAAGGGGCGAATTTTGCGAACACTTCTTTATCTAAACTAAACTTTAGCCATTCCGATCTCAGTCATGCCAATTTTCAGCAAGCGCAATTAACTCAGATCGATCTGAATTATGCCAACTTAAAAGGAGCCAATTTCCAGGGAGTAACCCTCAATCAAGTCACCCTAAAAGGAGCAATCATTGATGAACAAACCAAACTGGCTGCCAGTTGGCGCAAGGTTATAGCTGTTCTCAACCAAACCCATGAGGATTTAGAGTTACAAAATCTTGACCTCAGTCGCCAGGATTTGTCAGAATTTAACCTAGCGGGGGCTAACCTGCAATCGACAAAACTCTGCCAAACAAATTTTCACCATACAGATTTGAGTCATGCTAACTTGAGTCATGCTGACTTGACATCGGCAAACTTGGAAAATGCCAACCTCAAAGGTGCTAATTTAACTGGAGTTGATTTGAGTGAGGCAAACCTTCTTGGAACTCAAATTGATGAAACGACGAATCTTGACCCAATGTGGCGCAGGGCTTGGGCTTCCGTTAATACTCCTCTAGACGACGAATCCTCAAACTATGTGATCAGGGAAGTAATGCCAGCCATTCTAGAACGTTATCGCGATCGCATTGAAGCCACAATTAAGCCATATCTGGAACTGAAGTTAATCCCTGATCAAAACCTAACCTGGTGGCAAAGTAAATTTGCAGGTTGGCAAAACAGGAAAGGCGGGTTCCCCTATTTGCCCAAAGGAGTTGACTATCCCAAAACTCCAGATGGAAACTATCTGCATCTATTGGCACAAATTAACTTTGCCGAAGTCCCCCATCTCGAAGGTTTCCCCAAACAAGGTATTTTGCAATTCTACATTGCTGATGACGAGTCTTGTGGTCTTAATAAGAATTTTGGTACTCCCTATTCAGAAGATGCCTTTGAGCAAAATCGTTTTCGTCTTCTGTACCATAGGTAACTTGATTTTAACGAAAACCACCTAACAACCGATTTTAGTTTTCTGCCCGAAAAGGATGATCATTCTCATCTGAGAGAAATCTATCCGAGTGAATGTTCAGCGATTCAATGGGCTAAAGGATATGAACCTATTTCCCTAGACAATTATGATTCTTACCCCCGTCTTCTGCCTGAAGTATGTAATGATGATGAATGGATTGAGGATGAAATACATGTAGATGATTTACGCGAGGAATTTGAGGAAGCTTGTGGGTGGAGGTTTCAGGGAGCAAACTGTGATATTCAGATGGGCGGACACACCTGCTTTTTTAGTGACGATCCCCGTGATTACCTGGATTCAAACGAAGACCCTTTTGACACACTGCTATTGAAGATTATGCTTGTAGAAGATGGATCACTTTACTTCTATATTCAAAGTTCAGCTTTAGCCAGATGTGATTTCTCAAGAATTCTGTACGCTATGGCTTGAAGAGAAATCCTTGATCGGAATTGCACGGTTGCTTTAACCCCATAATCGTTGCAACATTATCAATCATAATCCCGTTTGGCGCACAGCAGCTCGTACCCACCTGTTAACCTTAAAGCTAATTATGGTCTGCTGTTGGGAGTATTTGAGTAGGGAGTAGGAGGAAAGGAGGAAAGGAGGAAAGAACAAAACGGTAGTGCGTTAAGCGAAGCCATGCCGCAGGCTTTGCGTCTCGCTCGCTATGATGCTAGGTTTTTCACAAATCCTATCTTATTTTCTGGCACTCCCTCAGCAGAAAAACTCCTGAAAAGCTTTTAAATATAAGGGTTTTCGACTTGTGCAGCCAGCCCTAATTACTTTCAATTGTATGTCATTTCCTGATTTTATCCTTGTAGTGCGAGCCAGAGATCTCGCTACTAATACCCAATTTAAATGCATGACAGCTTATCGGTATGCCAAAGAATGTTATGCTTTTTTATATCCAAAATTCTGCTTTAGCCCAACAGGATTTCTCGCTAGTTCTGTACACCTTTTCTTAACTACACCGACAACAATCGTAACCTATGACAGCCAATTCCAATCAACCCAATCCCAATGACGCCGTTTTAGGCGGACAAAGTTTGCCATTAAATTCTGGTTTGCTGGGTGGATTAGAGGGAGTTAAACAACGTTTGACCAGTGAGTCAGAAGAAATCAGAATGGCGGCTTTAGACGAGGCGCTCAACTATAGTCAGCCAGGTAGGGATTTGCTACGCCAAGTGGTAAAAACCGAGACAGGTGATTTACAGTTAAAAGCCTATAATTTACTCTCTAAACAGGTTGATGAGAAAGAGAGACAAGAATTACAACATTATCTCCACATTGAAATTGAAATTGACAATGAATCTAGTCATCCAGACAAATCGACACAGCCGCAACACCAACGTCAATTAAGCCGAACCGAACGCCAAAACATTGTTGATAGGCTACGTCAAGAAAATGCTGATAACTTTCTCCAACGAGCCATAGAACTTGGACTCAATCCCGCAACTGACTTGGCAAATCTCAATTTATCGGGAGTAAATCTAAGTCGTGCTAATTTGAAAAATGCTGAATTAAATGGTATCAAGTTATCTCAAGCTAACTTAAGCAAAGCTCACCTGAATCGCGCTAACTTGACTAACGCCAATTTAAAAAAGGCGAACCTACAACAAAGCCGTATGTATTTAGTCGATATAAACGGTGCTAACTTGAAAGAGGCTGATTTGAGTAATGCTGACTTGAGAAATGCTGACTTGACATCGGCAAACTTGGAAAATGCCAACCTCAAAGGCGCAAATCTAACAGGAGTATATTTGAGTGAGGCAAACCTTTTCGGAACACAGATTGATGAAACGACAAATCTTGACCCCGTGTGGCGCAGGGCTTGGGTTTCCGTTAATGCTCCTCTAGACGAAGAATCGTCAAATTATGTAATCAGGGAAGTAATGCCAGCCATTCTAGAACGTTATCGCGATCGCATTGAAGCCACAATTAAGCCCTATCTGGAACTGAAGTTAATCCCTGATCAAAACCTTACCTGGTGGCAAAGTAAATTTGCTGGTTGGCAAAACAGTCGAAGCGGGTTTCCTTATTTGCCCAAAGGAGTTGACTATCCCAAAACTCCAGATGGAGACTATCTGCATTTACTGGCACAAATTAACTTTGCCGAAGCGCCTCATCTGGAAGGCTTTCCCAAACAAGGTATTTTGCAATTCTACCTTTCCATGGATGATTCTAGGTATGGTTTTCCAGATTCAGAGGATGTATTTGAACAAAAGCGTTTTCGCATTCTCTACTTTAGAGAACCGGACTTTAACGAAGAGAATTTGACGACCGATTTCAGTTTTTTGCCGGAAAAAGATGATGATTTCCTGCTTAGAGACCTATATCCGGATGAGTGTTCAGCCATTCAATGGACTAAGGGATATGTACCTATTTCCATTGAAGATTATAATGCTTTCGACCGTCTTTTCCCTGAACTAGGTAATGACGGAATGACTGAGGTTGACATGAACGATTTGTATGCGGAATTAAGCTATGCTTCTGAGTGGATATTGGGTGGAGCGAATTGTGATATTCAGATGGGGGGATACCGTTATCATATTTCAGATGACCCTCGTTGTTCTTTGGATTCTGAAGAAGACCCCTTTGATACACTGCTATTTGCCATAAGCCTTTTACAAAGTGGTTCAGTTTTCTTCTATATGCAAAGTTCAGCTTTAGCCAGATGTGACTTCTCAAAAATCCTGTATGCTATGGCTTGAATAGAAATCCTTGATTCTAAGCAAGATCCCCGACAACTTCTACGAAGTCGGGGATCTGTCTATATCCCTCAATTGAACGAATTGCACCATTCCAGCACTCGATTCCACGCCCACCAGCAGTCAGGATCATGGTAGTCACTCTGACAAACACGAGAACTAATATAACCGACATGACCTCCCTGTTTTGTCACCCTTAAATCAATCGCGGGATTATCCGCACAAATCCCTTGTAAGTCGGGAATAATTGTCGGGTCAAACATCGGATCATCGGCGGCATAAAGAATCAGCGTTGGTTTGTTTAAATGAGGTAAAATATACAGCGCACTCGTAGCATCATAATACTCGTCCACCGAGGAAAACCCCAATCGCTTAATCACTAGCTCATGATCAAATCCCCAAATACTGTTTGCCCGTTCAACCGCTTCTGGATCGATGTCTTGGGGATGAGCCTGATAGAGACGCCATGCAAGTTGTTTCAAAGTCCGTGCAACCGCTTGTTCTAAATACCGCCCCCAGGGATGGTTTAACAGATACGTCAGAGAACGGTTAGAATCCAGACTGGGACAAATAACCGCACTACCGCCAATCTCTGACTCATTTAATCCTACCGCTTCGGAATAGGCGATCGCCTGGGCTGATTTAATCCCCCAAAGCGCTAATTGTCCGCCCAGTGAATAGCCTGTAAACCAAAACGGCGCGGGACATCCCATGGCTTTTGCTTGCGCCGCAATCAGAACAAAATCATCACCCTCGTACAAACCATCGGACATTAATGTTGGTGACAACAACGCTGTTTTTCCATGGGCTCGCCAGTCGAATAGCACCACCGCATAGCCTTGAGCAAAGGCTTTACGCCCCAATAGTCTCAGATACCATTGGTTCTCCAGATCCCCGGTAATTCCATAAGTTCCGACAATCGTACCCTTAGCATGTTCGGGAATGGCGACAATCCCAAAAATCGGTACATTGTCAGCGCCGCGAAATATTTTCTCCTGATAGGGAGGTTCTGGAAAAGGAATCGTTGCTTCCCAATCCCTAGACGCCCTAAACGCCAGGTGCAGGGTCATCGCCATACCAGAACTTAACCACCATGGGGAATGAAAGTGTTTTTTGTCATTCGTCATTTGTCATTCGTCGATTGTTTTTTCATGATTTATGATTAAGATTCATTATTGAAACAATATAAATAAGCTATGAAACGTCGAAATATTTTAAAGTATACAACAATCGGTGCGGCTGGTGCTAGTCTAAACGCCTGCCGTAAAAAAACACCTTTAATCCCATCCAAACCTGATCAACCCATCATTAATTGGCGCATGGCAACAAGCTGGGATCGCTATTTTGAAATCCTGTTTGAGGGCATTGAAACATTATGTCGCTCCGTTAGTACGATGACGGAGGGGCGCTTTACGATTACCCCCTATCTGGGTGGTGATTTAGCCCCACCTCTAGAAGTGTTTGATGCGGTGTCCACCGGAACGGTTGAATGCTGTCACACGAATACGTTCTACTCCTTCCAGAAAAGTCCTGCCCTCGCCTTTGGCACTACCCTTCCTTTTGGTTTAAATGCTCAACAGCAAAATGCTTTGCTCTACAAAGGGAAAGGATTAGATACGTTACAAACGATATTTTCTGAGTTTAATCTTATCGGATTTCCGGCTGGCAATTCAGGGACGCAAATGGGGGGATGGTTTCGGCGAGAAATTAATACCGTTGCGGATTTAAAGAACCTGAGAATGCGGCTACCTGGGCTTGGCGGGCAAATTATGAGCCGCTTGGGTGTCAATGTTGTAACGATCGCAGGTCAAGATATCGTACCAGCTTTGTTAGAAGGAAGCATCGATGCGGTGGAATGGATTGGTCCTTATGACGATGATACGCTAGGACTACAGAGAGCCGCCCCTTACTACTATTATCCAGGATGGTGGGAACCCGGAACCACGTACATGGTGCTGGTCAATCAGGCAGAATGGAACAAACTCCCCTCCGATTATCAAGCCATTTTCCAAACAGCGGCGGCTGAAGCCAATTTAAAAACGTTGGCTAGATATAATGCCGTCAATGGTGAAATTTTGGAGCGATTTCTGTTAGGAGGAACAAAGTTAATGCCCTTTAGCCCAGAGATTTTAGACACCGCTAGGAAAACAGCATTTGAACTCTATGAAGAAATCGCGAGTCAGGATGCTACATTCCGAGACGTTTACAGTCAATGGCAAGCTTTTAGTGAGCAGCTTTTTGAATGGAACAGAGTCAGTACGTTGAGTTTCACGGATTTTGCGTACACAACTATTGATAATTAGGGCTTGCTGCACAAAGCCAAAACCGCAAAGTCCATCAATGCTTTGAGATTTATTGACAGAGGGTTTGATTCAAGGAAATCGGGTAGTATTCTTCATAAGTATGGCATCACCTTGCTCAGGAAAAATGTATCCTTGCTCCTCCAATCCCACAGATTCCATTAATTCCGTCCAACTGGTAGCCACGGCGGGATTATTGGGTTGGGTGTGCTGAAGTTCCACTAATATAGTGAGAGCATCGTACCAAAATCCTTCTTTGGCATAGAGAGACACTTTTTCTAAGGCAGTGACATTCTCTAACTGTGGCTGTAACGGGTTACTAATTGGGACATGTTCCACCCAACCACCCACAACCCAGTCTTCCATGCGATCGCTCGGATTACAAACGAGGGCAACTGTCCAGTAGTAAGGCTGATCTGGGGCTAGAGAGGGTGCTGTATCCGGTAAGCCAACTCTAACCAAACCCGTTTGAGACACGGGGACACTCACCTGATAAATCCCGTTCATTTCCTCGTCAAACAGGCTAAATTCCATGGTTTGGGCAGTGGTTTGGGGGATAGATACGAACAAATTGGGGCGATTGCTTTGAGATAACCCGATATGAGATCCGGGCGCTACAGCCGTGAAAGAACCCGAGTTTGCCGATGGATTGGCTAAACAAGTGAGCTGCACCGGACGGGAACCGCCACCAACTGTACCGCCACGGGGCGCATTTCTACCGGGGGGAGGGTTAAAGCTAACAGTAACCGGAGAATCTGCCCAAACTTTCGCTGTCCTAAATGGCGCTACCACCACTGACAAGGATAAGAATACAGATATCATTCTCCTGGAGGATGTAGTCATTATCATAATTTTTGTAAGGGTTTTAAATCTAGTCTGACACATCAACTTTTTTTCTGGACTAAAGCCAATTTCCGACCAAAATAAATGGTGCCCAGAAGTAAGGATGGCTCGACTCTGGTTGTTTGAGTAAATGCAGTTGAGCGCGTCTTACCGCTTCCGATTTTGTGATGTTGGGAGTAAAAAGTTCTTTGTAGAACTGTTCCATAAACGTTGCGGTCGATTCATCACTAACCGTCCAAAGAGTTGCCAGGGTACTACGCGCCCCTGAACGCACCGCTACGCCAGCAAGTCCCAACGCGGCTCGTGTATCGCCTTTCGCCGTTTGGCAAGCACTTAGGACTAAAAGTTCCAGGGGAGGCGAATTGGATAATTCGCGGTTGGTTAATAATGTATTTAATTGTTGAACATCCAACCGTCCATCCCAAGTAAGGATAAATGTGTCTTCCGGTTTAGAGCTAAACTGACCATGAGTGGCGAGGTGGATAATGGAATAGGGTTGAGTTTTGACACCAGTTTCTAGCGCCTGAGTGGTGAACTGTTGATCCAGCAAAACGGTTGCTGAAACAGTGGCGTCAATGTCCTTAACTTCTTGCTTAACGCCGGGTAAAGCCGAAAAGTTCGGTTTACCTTCACTCAATCCCCCCAGTAACGCTTTAGACTGGCGTCTTGCTAAAGGTTCAGTTGTTAAGAGTTGTAAACTGGGCGCGATCGCAATTCGATATTGTTCAATTAAATACTGTTTCCCATCATGTAACGCCGCCATGGGTAGATTCCGCAGGGAACCATCCAGAACAAACACCAAGGTTTTAATCGATTGGCGGCTTAAATCTTTGGCGGCGGGTTGTACCAACCAGCTATAAATTTCTTGGGCAATGGATAATCGTTCTTCAGCAAAGGATGTGCGTCGAAAGGATTGGCGCATTCGGTTAATTGCCTCGTCTACTTCTGCTTGAGACAAGTTGGTGCTGTAATGCTTCAATGATTCATCGGGAAGGGAAAGAATTACTTCCAAGCGTGAATTAGAACTATCCCCAAGGGAATCCGGTAAAATAATCGGATAAATAACAGCTGCCGTCGGATCAATGCGATCAATAGCTTCCGGTTGAGTATCTAAGCAAGCTTCCCGAAAGAAATTAGCCAGTTCCGCTAGTTGCAGTGATTCAATTGTGGTTCGTGCTTGTTTCAGATTAGCTTGACTCACCTCCTCCCCTTTTCCTGGAATCGGTTGTAAGAGTAAATCAACTAATTCTCGATAAACAGGTTCAACCTGTTCCTGAAAGGAAAACTGCACATCTTGGTTAATTGCCACTAAATCTTGGCGTAGAGATTGTAGGGTATTAACGGCTTCTGTGTACGATGCGATCGCGCCGTTTTTATCTCCGGTTTTAAACAACAATTTCCCCATTTGCCACTGCCACTGATAGGCAATTTCTTCAGCCTGAATTGCCTCGGATAAACGGAGGGCTTTTTCAGTTAACCGTTTCGCCTCGTCCCACTGTTTTGTCTGCAAATAGACTTGTCCTAAACGCCCCAAAGCATAGGATTCAGCACGGGGATTTCCTAACTGTTTTGCCTGGGTTTGAGCCATTGCTAAGAGTTGAGCGGCTGTGGTAACATCCTGGGGATTGAGTTTAACTAGACTATCAGCTAGTTCAATTTGAGCGTAAATAGTGGTTTGACTTGGCGGTAACTTCGCCAGTTTAGTTTGAATCAGGGAAAGTAAGTCTTGAGCCTCTTGTAAGTGATTGAGTTGAACCAAAAGCTTAAGTTGACGGATTTGAGATTGTAGCTGAACCGGGCTGTTTTTGGCAGCTGCTTTTTGGTAATAGTCGAGTGCTGTTTCAGGTTGCTGTTGAGCTTCAGCAAGATTTCCTAAACTCAGCCAAGCTACTTGAATATCCCCAGTCGATTCCAGTTTTTGTGCCACGGCTAAACCTTGTTCTATGATTTTATAGGACGCCGTAAAATCGCCAGCAACGCGCAGCACGTTTCCCAAGTTTAGCAGTCCAGCCAGTTTGAGTTGGGAGTCAGATTGGTGGCTTAGGGATGCCTCAACCTGTTCTAAAGTCGTTCTGGCACGTAAGTAAAAGCCTAGGGCTTGTAAGGCTCTAGATTGGTTGAGTTTAGTGCCAATTTCACCTGTGGAATCGCCTAATTTTTGATAAAGCTTTTCCGCTTTTTTCCAAGTTTCTAGAGCTGTTTTAAATTGTCCCTGATTGAATTGTATTTGTCCTTGGTTGTTAATAATTTGGGCAACGATAAAGTAATCTGAGGATGAAGGGTAATTTTGGGTCAACATCACAGCTTGATCAATCACGACTTCCGCTTCTGTGAATTGTCCTAGTTGTTGATAAGCCAGAGCCAAATAACTAAGAATTAATCCTTGATCAAGCCTATCCCCTTGAGACTCAAACTCAGAGGCGGCGGCTTTCCAAACATCGGCGGCGGCTGAATATTGTCCACTTTGATAGAGGATTTGTCCCGTTTGGAGTTGGGAATCAGGTTGAGCTGCTATTATTTTAGGTGAAGAGAAGAAAACACGCGATCGCTCAAAATCCATGTTAAGGTTGTTGGTTGGGTTTTGTCTCTCAACCCCACTCTCACTTTTCGCCCCATGAACACCCACAGCCATCAGGAACCCCAATAGCGTACCAATAATGAATATCATTAATACGCTTTGGGAAAGTATTTTGAGCAAGTATCTGCTTAATAAATTCATGAGTTACTAAGTTACTAATTAAGGGTTTAGTCTCACCAACCGCCTTGGGTTGAAACCCAAATACCAACGCTAAAGTCAGAATAAAGCTGACTGGATAAGAGTTTGAGTCCACTTCAGTGGACTTGAGCTATAAGCCAAGAACTCAAGTTCTTGGCGGGTGTCGAGGCTTAGGACAAAGGTGCAAGATTTTAACGGGTTTAAGCTTCAATTCAAGGCTTAATTCTTAATAGCGTGATTTTCCTGACACTGTAAATAAGAAGAATTAGACGATATTTCCGCCGACGTTTCCGCCACCAATTGCACCGTTCCATCTGGCTGTTTTATCCAACCTGTAGCCTCAACTAAAGGAGTTTGAGTATTGAGTGTTGAGCTAACTTCCCCAGCTTCCCCAGCTTCCCCAGCCTCCCCAGCTCCCCTACTACCAGAAACTCGCCAATCAATCCAACCCGGAGCAGAATTCAACGCCTCACCCGGAGTTGGGGGTAATCCTCCTCGCCCAACCACAACAAAGCTATTATTTCGCGCTTGAGATGAGCAAGTTTGAGCAATTTGATTACTAGAATCAGTAAGCGTTGTCGGTAACTCGGCTAATCCTTTGGCTGGATCAATTCCTCGGATATCAATTTGCACCGTTCCACTAAACTCAGCACCCAAATCCGAAGTAGCTGTAATATCACTTAATCGAGTTAGTTGCTCCCGAAACTGAATACCGAAAATGCCTTGAGCAGTAACGCTGACTCGACCCCCAAAACCTTTTTCAGCATTCGCCGTAATGTCGCTATTTTCTTTAGGTACAGCAGCTAAAGTATCCGTATTAATCGTAATATTACCGCCATCTGCATTCCCTGCATCCGTACTAATTCGACTCCCACGACGCAACAAGATATTCTGTGCTTGCAGGTTAATATTTGCTCCTCCACCCGATGCTGTTGTGCCATCAATGCTGCTTTGATTATCAAGTGCGATCGCGTCGGCTACAACATTAATATTACCCGCCTGTCCCGAACCCAATGCTTGCAGATTCAGTGTTCCGCCCTTGTCCAGAATTAATTCTCCCACATTCAGATTCAATGACCCTCCATTCGCCGTCGCATTGGGATTAATTACGCGAGAGGCAATCCCTACAGAGGTTTGAATTTGACTATTAAATTCATCTTGACCCTGATTGCCAATTACCTCAACGAGATCGGCATCAATCGTGATACTTCCAGCATCGCCTCTACCTAAAGATGCTGTAGTAATCACGCCTCCATCTCGGAGCGTTAGTACAGGTGTAGAAATCATCATACTCCCTCCCCGATTCGCCGCATTCGCATCAGCCGAAATGAAACTCGGACCCCGACTCCCATTTGCATTTGCCAAAACACCAGAAATTCCCTCAATTGTGATTGACTCCGTAGCGTTAATCGTTAAATTTCCTCCGGGTCCTCCGGTTGTATTTAAAGGTTGGTTGCCAATCACAGCACCACTGGATAAACTAATACCACTTCCTCCAGCAATTCTTAACCGTTTGGTGTCAATCGTAATGTCCCCGGCTTGTCCATTTATACCGCCTGCGGTAGAACCAATTAAAGTAGCCACAGGGCTGCCATCAGGAGTACGCAGTACGTCTACCGATTCCGACGCTTTTAGATAAATATTCCCCGATGCACCGCGATCGCGAGTCACGCTAATCAACGCCGCACCATCACGCACAGTTAAACGTTCTCCCTCAAAGAAAATATCTCCTCCTGTACCCGTACTGCCTGCAATTGTGCCACTGTTCATGACAGAACCAACTAAATCGAAAACCCCAGCACGGATCATTATCTTTCCAGCATTGCCTGTACCCGACGTAGGGCTACCAAAAACACCTCCATTCTCTACCAACAATTTACCGGTATCAATCGTGATAGTTCCGGCATCTCCTATACCCGTTGTGCCAGTGACTAGCAGGATTTGGGGGTCAAACGGGTCGATCACTCCAAACTGTAAATACTGACCCACAAACAGTCGATAACGATCTGCTCCAATTCCCCTCATTTCTACAGAATCAGTCGCGTGGATATTGACCGCACCACCCACACCATTTCCGAGTGTCAGCGTAGAGATTTGGGAACCCCCGTAAACCTGAAATGTTTTAGCGTTAATATCAATACTCTGACCGTCACTATTTCCCAAAGTTAAAGCATAAACTTTACCCCCATTGAGACTGACTGTTTCCCCGCTAATCTCTACGCTGCCACCTCCCTCTCCCGTCGTATTGAGCATGGCTCCGTTTGATAGTTCAATCATGCCAAAACTAGGACTCTTATCATAGTTTAAACTCAGACCATCAGCCGTAGATGTAAACCCCACAAACCCAGCATTAGCAACACTACCTAGGATAAGTTGCCCCTCATTCGCCGTTAAATTGCCCCCATTGAGAACAATATCACCGCCAATTAAGGCTAAGGTTTTACCCGGTTGTACAGCTAACCCGACGTTATCGGAAATGGGACTATCTTCAGGCATTGTAGGCAGATTGAGGTTGGCTGGTGCCAATGCCGTAGATTGATTAATAATACGTCCAGGATTTGACCCAAACTGTAAACCAATGGGAGTATTAATCGTCAGTAGGGGTGGCGCTTGGGGATTGGTGGCACTAAAAGAACTCCCATCCGCTAATTTAATACTATTCGCTGTTGAGACAATAAACGAACCCCCGATATTTAACTGAGCATCATCTCCAAAAATAATTCCACTGGGATTAATTAGAAAGAGATTAGCATCAGCGTTAGCCTTAATCATGCCATCAAGTCGGGAGATGTTTCCCCCAGTAACTCGCGTTAGGATCGTCTGTATATCCTGAGCATTATTAAAATAGGCGGTTTGTCCGGTATCTACCGAAAACTGCTCAAAACTGTGAAATAAATTAGCACCTGATGCCGTACCCCCCGTAATCGTGAAGGTATCGCCATTAGGAGTAACGACAGAATTATCGGGTAACGTTCCATCCGGCACGATTTGCGCTTGCACGCTGAAGCTGGATACCAAGCAACAAGAGGTGATCGATGTCAGCGCCCAACAGGTACGGAACGCGATCGCGCCAAAATCAGTTGAATAAAACTTCATAGATTGATTATCGGTTACATCTGAGGATTCGGTAGATTCACCTCAAACAAACCGATCATTCCTTTAGGGGGAATGAATAGGCTTAAACTGAAGTTCGTAGCATTTATTATTATATCAAATCCACTTGGATAGCCGTCTTCTCTTTGCTGAAAATAAAAAACAACAGCCTCTAGGAATCCAGTAGGTTGGGTTGAAGCATGAAACCCAACATCCACAACGCTTACAGAGAATAACGCGACCCTTTCAACAAGATAGGGCGTGGGAAATGGAGAATGGTAACGCTAAGATCATCAAGGAGAAAACAATCGGGTTAAAAGTCGCTTAGCGAAACGCTTGGAGCTAGGTTTGGAAGATAGAAACCCGCCTAAAATTCGCCGGATAATCCATTGGTTTGCTGTTGGACGTAATAAATGAAGTAAGTGTCGAAATCCAAAGAAAAATAATCCAAACATTACCAAAGCAGCGATCAGCATGAAAGGAGTTTTCAGGAAAACTGGGATAAAGGGAATCACTAGCAGCATAGCAATCAGCAACGCCAATCCCAAAGCGAGTCCATTGATCAACCGAGTTAACGGCAAAAATGTACCCAAACGCAACTGACCCATGATTTCTTCAATTAACCAATAATGCGCCGCTGAAATCTGATGGGAAAACTTGGGACGTTCTAGACAATTGCGCTGGATTTGATGCATAATATCACCATCCATACCAATCACACTTCGCATCAGCGCCTCTTGGGAGTTTCCGCGCTGATAGTAAGTACAAAACGTTAATCCCGATTGCCAACGGTTTTCGTCATCAATGAGAGCGTAATATCGCAAATCTGTGAGTAATTGGCGGGAAAGCTTCAAGGAATCCCCCATCTGTTGAGCCTGTTGAATCTGATGTAGAATTTCTTTATCTAACGTGAAGCGAACTCCGTGAAACAGAACCTGAGAGCGAGAAATGCGTTCTACCTCGATTTGAATACAAGAGGCGATCGCTAAATCTTGGCGTGGAGAAAGCAGGTGAGACGGTGATGCTAAACGAGGATGCTGATTCATAAACGTCAAACCCTGTTTCCTTTGCCCTGCGTGCAGCGCTATACCTTATGACTTATGTAGTGTAGCTTTGATTAGACCAATAATAAACTCCAACAGTCCCCGCCATTGTCGTTCACTGGCGATTACTCCCTCTCGGTGAATTTGCAGAATAACCTCTTTCTGGGGATGGTGAAACAGGGATTGATCATAACGGTTGATCACATCGCCATCGAGTTGAATCACGGTTTGAGCGCAGATAGTATCCGTCGTGATCCTCCGTTGAATCATCTCAACTTGATCGGGTTGTTGAGAGACTAAACGTAGTACCGTCTGATTCCGATCATCCAAAGCGGCTTTGAGTTCCGCCAGTTTACGCAACCCCCGTAAA
This sequence comes from Coleofasciculus sp. D1-CHI-01, assembly GCF_040218875.1. Taxonomy (NCBI): domain Bacteria; kingdom Bacillati; phylum Cyanobacteriota; class Cyanophyceae; order Coleofasciculales; family Coleofasciculaceae; genus Coleofasciculus; species Coleofasciculus sp. D1-CHI-01. The sequence goes on along the minus strand of NZ_JAVJQP010000169.1, from coordinate 4,259 downwards.
AAACGACAGTTCCCTAAAAGTCGTTGAATGGCAACAATTGTCTCTGGGCTTTTCAGATCCAGGGGATTGGGGAGACGAGTGGGAGTACGCTCAAAGTCATTCGCAAAACTGGAGTTATCCTCCTCATACACCGTCGGATCATGAAGTTCCGAGGTTGGATCATTCAACAGCCCCCGATACTCCCGTTCTAGGCTGGTACGTAACTCCAAGTAGCGATCGCGTAACGATTCGTGGATACCTTGTTGTTCTAAATACCCTGGCGAAATCGGATAAATATCCCGGTAGGCTTCCCAGGCAATAAACTTATGACCACTAATATGATCAACCACGATTGTATTCACTTCCAGCGCCGTGAAGTCGATCAGTGTGTCACCTAACGACTGCAAGAAATGATTAATGTTTCGATTCACACCCGAATTATTGCCTCGGGTTTTAGAGACGGGTACATCTGAATGCTCTTGTCGATTGCGATTGGTCATCAACCCACACCTTTTTAGAACACCTGTTCAGTCATCCAATCATCTACCGAAATTTCCCCAAAATGGAAACCTTCGTGACTCAACATTCAATTGTATCGCTCTACGGAATCTCTCCCCCAGCTTCCTCTGCTTCCTCTGCTTCCTCTGCTCCCAGACGTAGCATGCTACGTCTCTACATTGCTCCCCCTAGGGTTCATGTTTTTTATCCTTAAAGGGGCTAGGGGGTGGAGGCGGTGGTGGTTCTCCTTGCTGCGTTGACTTGGGTTTCTCCTGCCAATTCTCCTCCTCTGGATGGCTTAGGGGATCAAAATCATCCAGGGAAAATTCGTCCAAGGAGAGTTCCTCGAATTCATAATCCGGCTCATTCACATTTTCGGTTAATTGGTTTTGATCCCCCAACAAATCCATGGGATCACTTGATGATTCTGAGGTCAGTTCTTTTTCCTCAGACTCTTCGGGTAAAGCACCTAACCCTTCCAAAGGATCGCTGGTAGACTCAGACGTTTGGCTTTCACCCAAGTCTGACCATTCAATCTCACTATCAACCTCAGTTAAATCAGAATAGGGTTCAAGTTCCTCAACGGCAAATTCATCCCAGTCTTCCTGAATATTTAACGCTGAGGGGGACTCCTCAACAGGTGGAGGGGCGGCGAAGGGGTCAAAGTCTTCTACTAAATCACCCCAGTCTTCATCCGTATCCATCTGGGCAAAAGAGCGATCGCCTAATTCCGGTTCATCTACTACCCAGTCATCCCAGTCGGTATCGTCGTCAGTATCCTGGTTTAGTTCCTCTAAGGAGTCCAAACTGGGCATTTTTTTAGCCGATTCCGGTTCTTTCGGTTTGGGTTCAATGTCTGTCTGGGGTGGGATATCCGGTTCAGCCGAGGGGGGTGACTTCAATTCCTCAAGTTTCAATGTCCCCCAATCTTCGTTGAGAACTTGCCAGTCTTCCTCATCTAACTCCGCTTCGTGGCGATCTGATAGCGATTCTGGTTCTTCTTCTTCTTCAATGAATTCATCTCTCGCATCCTCATCAGTGATTGAGGACTCTTCATCCTCTAGCGGTGGGGGTGGAGGAGGGGGTAAAGACTCAAGCAAATCTAGCACCGAGTCATCCTCATCTTCTTCCTCGTCTTCTTCTTGTTCCTCCCAAGCTGTTGTTGTCTCTGGCGAGGGAGTCGATTCAGGAGAAACCTGTTCCTGAATATCCGGAGTCGTCAAATCTGGCGTTTGGGCGGTCAATTCGGCGGCTGCTACTCCCGCATCCGGTGGGGCGGCTGTCTCTTGCGGGGGAATGGATAAGGGCGGGTATTCTATCTCACTCAACCCTGTCTTGTCATGTTGCAGCGCAATTAAAATCTCAAATAGCTTTTGCAAACTTTTAAGATTATTCTCAACAAGCTGATTGCCTTGCGCCACCTGGTCTAAATGAAAGGGAAGCAGATCTCGATAGGGACCATTGCCGATAAACTGATCCCCAATCTCATTCGCGATCGCTCCCTCAATCGTATTAATTTGAGTCCGCAGGCGATAACCGGGTTGGGCGGCTGTTTCGGCGTTTTCCTCAGCATCAGATGCCACCCAGGTGGTAATTTTCAACTGAATGGCTTCCGCTAAAGCCCCAGCAAACGCTTCTTGAACTTTGCCTGCTTTAAGTTGTTGCCTAAAATCCTCACTCGACGCCATAATACACTCACCTGAATTTGGGCGATTACCAATACAGAAACTGCCAGATTTGTCAACCTCTATGTTCAAGATTAGGGTAAATTATCCTGACTCGAAGGCGACAGAGCTGGATTGCTCTCCCGAAGTTGCTGCTGGGTTGACTGTTGGGGTTGATATTGCACGCGAGTCAACACGGTAAAGAGTTGTTGCAAGTTTTCCAGATTATTCTGGATAATCTGGCGTCCTTCCTGAACTTGCTGGGTATGAAATTGGCGTAGTTCCGTGTAGGGACCATTACCGATAAATTGAGATCCTACCTCATTATCGATGGAGCCTTCCACAATATTAATCCGGGTACGCATACAGGAATTAGCCGCAGGCTTCTCTGTTTGTGGCGAATTGGCGGAAGCCACCCAGGTCGTAATTTCCAACTCAACCGATTCCGACAAGGCTAGGGTAAAGGCATCGCCAATGTTTCCTGACCTTAGTTTCTGTTTGAATTCTTCGCTGGTTGTCATATAATTAATCTGCTCCAGCTATATCAGCGTAATACTCAAAGTCCTTTGACTATAGCAAACTTCTGCCTCTACTCTCTACCTTCCCTGTTCCCTGTTCCTTGACTACCAAAAGTCTGTCACCTCATAACCCAGCTCAGTCAGCATCTGATACAACAGGGGTAAACTCAGACCAATAACATTACTATGACAACCGTCTAGTTTTTCGACAAATAAGCCGCCCCGCCCTTCCAGCGCAAAGCAGCCCGCGCATTTAAGTGGTTCGCCTGTCGCCACATACGCTTGAATCGCGCGATCGCTAACATTGGCAAAGTAGACTTGTGTTATCCCACAACGGACAATTGTTTTGTCCTGGGATAAGTCAATTAAGGCATGACCGGTATAGAGTTCGCCCACTCTACCCCGCATCATCTGCCACCGGGCGATCGCCTCTTGGGGATTGGCTGGTTTCCCGTGGATCTCACCCTGAATGCTTAACACTGAATCACAGCCTAACACTAGCGCATCGTTAAATTTAGGCGCAACGGTTTGGGCTTTGTGTAATGCTAACGTCTTGACCAACTCTACCGGATCAGTAACCTTAACCTGAGATTCATCAAAATCACTCTGACAAACGATGGGTTCAATGCCAACATTGTGCAATAAACGGCGGCGTGCTGGTGAAGCGGAGGCTAAAACGAATTTTGTCATTCGTCTATTGTCCTTTGTCATTCGTTACATTTATCTTGACAAATAACCCCTCATCTAGTAAACATTAAACGAACTAACGACTTGGGTAAACAAGTCTTGCACTTTATCCCAACGTTCTTCAGTAGTTGAAGCATTCAAGGTATAGAGCTTATCATGACTGATCACGGCTGTGGCTAGGTCATGCCGATTTTGACTGGGAAGTTTGACACTATATTCAAGAAGATAATAGGTTTTGTCTCCCGTATCGTGAGCTTTGGCATCGACTAATTCAACTTGACGATTGGAATTCGCCGCCGAAAGCACATTTTGCTGGAGTTGATAACCGACTTCCCCAGGCGTTCCTAAATCAGTGAGGGTTGTATTCTCTGGAACGGGGTTAATCACCACGCTGACATTTTCGGTTGGCTCGATCAAATCCCGAAATACGACATCGGGTCCATCAGTGACTTTAATCGGCACCCAACCATTCGGATAGAGAAACTCATAACCGTCAGCCGTATCGACATAGCTTTTCAGTCCACTAACGCCGACAGTGCAGCCATGCAGACTTAAGCTCAATACTAGCAGCAAAATGGCGGCAATGGTCTTGAGCATCTTTTTATCCTTTGAATTAGTGCATTCTTATTGTCTCATCTTCCGGGTACACTAATGATCAACATAGGTCATGTTGGCTTGGACAGGGTTAAGGTTATAGCACTACGCATTGAGGTTAGGACAATACAATTGGGTGAAAAGGCAACAGGCAACAGGCAACAGGCAACAGGCAACAGGGGTAAGGGTGGAAATGATTTCCTCTATGGCGGGGATGATCATGACCGAATTTGGGGTGATGACGGCGATGACCTACTTTGGGGCGGTTTAGGGGATGACACTCTCACGGGAGACGATTTCTCTGGGGGACAGGGTAGCG
>NZ_JAVJQP010000195.1:0-21428 GCF_040218875.1 Coleofasciculus sp. D1-CHI-01 | reverse complement strand
CGGGTCAGATTTTGATATCACTCCACAATCCCTCGATGCAGGTGATAGTTTTGACATTGATTTTGACATTACTAACACGGGGAGTAGCGCGGGTGCTTTTGATGTTTCCTTCTACCTTTCCAGTAATAACTACATCAGCACCACGGATCATTTGTTATATAGTGGCACGATTAATGGGTTAGCCGGGAACAGCACAAGTTCTTTTACCACCAGCTTAAACTTGCCCGGAGTGAATCATTCCTTCTGGGATTTATATGGGGATGATACCTATTACATCGGAATGAAGGTTGATTCTGGCTCAGATGTTACGGAAGCCAATGAAACCAATAACTCAAATGTTGGCTTTTTATTCGATTACGATGATGTAGTCATCAATAATACCCAATTAGCTGATTTGTCAGGGCTATATTTTGATGTCGCTCCCGAACCCCTGGATGCAGGTGATAGTTTCGATATTGATTTTGACATTACCAATACAGGTAGTAGCGCGGGTGCGTTTGATGTGTCTTTCTATCTTTCCAGTAATAACACAATTAGCACCACGGATCATTTATTAGGTAGTGCCACGATTAATGGGTTAGCTGGGAACAGTACAGGTTCCTTTATCACTAGCTTAAACTTGCCTGGAGTGAATCATTCCTTCTGGAATGGGGATGGCACTTATTACATCGGGATGCGGGTTGATTCTGGAGCAGATGTTACGGAAGTCAATGAAACCAATAACTCAAATGTTGGTTTTTTGTTCGATTACGATGATGTGGTAATCAATAATACTCAATTAGCTGACTTATCCGGGTTTGATTTTGATGTCACTCCACAAGCCCTCGATGCCGGTGATAGTTTTGACATTGATTTTGACATTACCAACACGGGGAGTAGCGCTGGTGCTTTTGATGTTTCCTTCTACCTTTCCAGTAATAACACGATCAGCACCATGGATCATCTGTTAGGCAGTACCACGATTAATGGTTTAGCGGGGAACAGCACGGGTTCCTTTCTCACTAGCTTAAACTTACCCAGTGTTAATGATTCCTTCTGGGATTTATATGGAGATGATACCTATTACATCGGTATGCGGGTTGATTCTGGAGCAGATGTTACGGAAGTCAATGAAACCAATAACTCAAATGTCGGCTTTTTATTCGATTACGATGATGTGGTAATCAACAATACTCAATTAGCTGACTTGTCCGGGTTTGATTTTGATGTTACTCCAGAACCCCTGGATGCTGGTGATAGTTTTGACATTGATTTTGACATTACCAACACCGGGAGTAGCGCTGGTGCTTTTGATGTGTCTTTCTACCTTTCCAGTAATAACACGATCAGCACCATGGATCATCTGTTAAGTAGTACCACGATTAATGGTTTAGCGGGGAACAGCACGGGTTCCTTTATCACCAGCTTAAACTTGCCCAGTGTTAATGATTCCTTCTGGGATTTATATGGAGATGATACCTATTACATCGGGATGCGGGTTGATTCTGGAGCAGATGTTACGGAAGTCAATGAAACCAATAATTCTAATGTTGGCTTTTTATTCGATTACGATGATGTAGTCATCAATAATACCCAGATGGCAAACTTGTCTGGACTGAATTTCAATGTCACCCCAGAACCCCTCAATGCTGGTGATAGTTTCGACATTGACTTGACGATTGAAAATAGTGGTGCAGCAGCGGCTGGTGTATTTGATGTCTCCTTATATTTGTCCAGTGATAGTAATATTAGCAACTCAGATTTACTGCTGGATACAATCAGTTTTACCGGCTTAGCAGCCAATAGCAGTGGTACATTTACGAGCAACTTTATTCTCCCTGAAGCGAATGATGCGTTCTGGAGTGGAGATGGCACCTACCATATCGGCATGATGATTGATTCTGGTGATGATATCACGGAAACAATTGAAACGGATAATGCCAATGTTGGCTTGATGTTGGATACAGATAATGTGGTCATCAATAACACCCAACTGGCGGATTTAGTTGGCGTAGACTTCAACTTAGTGCAGGAACCCTTAGCCGCTGGTGATAACTTCGATGTCAATTTTGAAGTGCAAAACACGGAAATGTTTGCCGCCGGAGCGTTTGATGTTTCTTTCTACGTTTCTACCGATAATACTATCGATACGGCGGATCAATTCCTCGGTAGTGCGACAATTAATGGTTTAGCGGGTAACAGTATTGGTGCTTATACCACGGGGTTAACTTTGCCAGGAATTAATGATTCTACCTGGAATGGTGATGGAATTTACTACATTGGCATGATCATTGATCAAGACGGAACACTTCCTGAAACTGATGAAACCAATAATTCCAATAATGGTCTATTTGTGGATTATGACAATGTGCTAATTTCCGATACTGAACTCATTGGTACCGATGACGATGATACCTTGTTTGGCACTCCCGGTGATGACATTCTCTCTGGCTTGCGCGATGATGATGATTTAGTAGGCGGTGGCGGTGATGATACCTTGTTTGGCGATCGCGGCGATGATAACCTGTTTGGTGAAGCCGGAAATGATATGCTATTTGGCGATCGCGGCGATGACTATCTCTTCGGCGGTACAGGGAATGATATGCTATTTGGCGATCGCGGCGATGATCTGTTAATCGGCGTTGAACTCAATCTGGCAAATCCTGGTTTAGGGGAAGTGGATAGTCTTATCGGTGGCTTTGGTGCGGATGTGTTCCAACTTGGAGATGTATTCAGCGCTTATTATGATGATGCTGACGGGACAACCGATGGTTCTACCGATTACGCCCTAATTACTGATTTTGATATCAATCAAGATATCATCGAACTTCATGGCAGTGCAGCTGACTATCAACTCGCCACTGTTTCCCCCAGTTTACCATCAGGAATTGGCGTTTTCCTTCAGTCTTCTACACCATCCGGTCAAGATGAATTAATTGGTATTGTACAAGGTGAAAGCAGTCTGAGTTTGAATGATAGTTACTTTAGTTTTGTGTAACGACGATTGCTATAAAAGCAATTGCCATCAGAGTGGATAACCTCTCTCCAAACCTCTCTCCTGCAAGGAGAGAGGCTTTGAATTCTACCCCGTGCAACTGTGTAGCAGTAGATACATCGAGCGCGGACTTTCGGCACCATTGTAGTGGACTGACACAGCTAAAATTGTGGAATAGATTTATCGTTAAACCGGGCGCACGCCATGCGCCCCTACAATTCTAATCTACCATTTTAGCTGTGCCACGCCAGTAGAGACGTTCCATGCAACGTCTCTACATAAATGATGTGACAAGAAAGCTATGGCGGTTGCTATAAAAAGCCGAAACGCCCTATTTTTCGTTTTCGCCGTCTATTTATTCTAGATTGAACGGGGAATTGTTCTATCAAATTTCAGCCGATGCTCGTTCGATTAAACGACGGGCGACGGTTTGAGTGCCAGTATGTTCGTAATAATTCGTTGACGTGTCTAAAAATGCAGCCAGATAATCCAACTTATCATCGGCAATTTCCACAAATCCTTGCAAATTATTAACCACCTTTTGGGGCGTCAACCCTTTCGCGGCGACGACACCACCCATCCAACCTTTAACCGCATCGAAGCTTTCCCCAATGAAGTTCAGCTTTCCTTCAGAACTATCTCCCGGAATCAATCCGCTGATTTGTTGAAAGGTGGAATTTTGCTCTAAGCGGGAGGGACTTAATCCAGAAAGCGTCGATTGCGCGGCTTGAATGAAATCAGGACCTAGAGGAATCAACCCATCAATACATATCAGTCCAGCCATCCGGATCATTGACTCACCGCTATAGTCCGCTAAAGCATTGACAAAATCTCCAATACTGTCTCCAGGAATGCCGTTAATTTGACAAAATGCCACCAATTCTGCCACAACTTTTAAACACAAATCGATAGTTTGTGCCGTATCCGCTTTGGGCGTAAGTCGATTTAAAAAGCCCAGAAACGAAACTCGTTCACCGATTTTATTGGCTAAAGCGGCTGCACCGAGAGCAAAATCCGCACTATCAACAGACTGGAAAAGCCAAATTGCCCGTTGATAGCCTTGGGACTTATCGTTATAGAGCCAAAGAGCGCGTTCACTAATATCCTGAATTAATGCCGGATCATCTTCCCCTGTAACTTCCCGCACAGTATTTTCAAAGCCGACTATATTTTGCCAATCACCAGGAGCAACAAAGTCTAAGGCTTTCAAGACGGAAACGGTTAGTCCACCTTGAGGTAAATTATCAACTAATTCAATAATAGATTTACTCATGTAAAGTCTCCTATAAATCGTTTCAATGATACCTTTAATTTGTTCCCAATGACAAAGGACAAATCATAGAGAACTAACCTTTCTGTGTAATCAGTGTAACTAAGCTTTCATCCCCTACCCGCATCTGGACAATAAATCTGTGAAATCAGTGTTTTGACATAAGACCAATTTTATTTGAGTTGGGATAATCCTTGCAGGTCAAACTTTGCCAGCCAAGCCTCGCGATCGCTAGGGGTAAAAGACTCGTCACGGGATTGGACTTTGACTTGGAAGCGATCGCTAACTAGAATCGCGGTTTGTGTCTTCCCCCGTTCTACCGCAGGATATCCGGCAATTGTTTTAGAACTATCCTGGAATTTCTTCGCTGCACTGGGGTTATTGGCTAAATCATTAATCGATAGCACCGCCACATCCTTACCATCCTGTTTCAACTTGGCTTCGGCAAATCCAGTTTTCTCTTGGGCAAATATTCGCTTATAGTCACCGCTGGCGTTGGGGAAGAATTTATTAAATTGCCCCCCAGCTAAAGGTTCACCTGTGGGAACCTGAGTGGGTTGCTGAGTGCTAGTTTGAGGCGCTTCGGTTGAGGGTGGGGGAGCGGTGGATGGTGCGGCACAAGCCGTTACCAGTAAAAATAGGGAGAGTGATAAAGCGGTGAGTATTTTACCGATTCTGAACATTAGGGTTAGCGTTCTCCGAAGTGTGTGCCGAGATTTTCTTATTTTGCCATAGCGATCGCACAAATATGTGTGCCGTTGTTGCCAGAGGGCTTCGAGTCGAGAAAAGCCTTCTTGGAGTATATCTAGGACTTACGCATAGTCTCTATCTGTAGGGTGTGTTAGCGTAGCGTAACGCACCATTGCCTAATAAAGTAACTGCCCAATCCTTCAATATGTACCCAGAGGACGTTATACCACTTTTCCCAGTTGAGGATACGCTTTGGATTAATTTTCAGGTATTTGGCGATTTGTTGGAGGGTGATGATGAAGGTTTGGGGGTTCTAATGGTGGATTGGCAGGGAGAGTGGTTTGCGGGTTGGGGGTTGGGTTGGGAAGAAACTCTTGTGTCATAGGGATTTAACTGCTTTTCAAGTTGACGGCATTGTTGACAAAGTGCAACACTTTTTATTTTATCTTGATGTCGAACTTTGTCAACATTTACGTGGTTGTAAGCCTTTGACACAATCAAGGGCATGGGAAAAGCAGGCACAGTGTTAAAGCAGGTGTTAGATACCTATCGCATTAGCCAAAATAAGTTGGCGGTGGCGATGGGTATTGGACGTTCCAGTATCAACCGTTGGGTTAATGAAAATCGAGATCCATCCGGTGATGCTATCCTCCAAATTAGAAAAGGATTGAATAAGATTAGTCCGGCGGCAGCTGAGGAGTTTATTAGGTTGTATCTGGATGAGTCAGATGAGGGTGAGGAATCGTTGTAGGGAACGGGCTTTGTCAACCATTTATCCGGTTGTCAGCCTTTGACAGAATCTCAGGCATGGGAAAAGCAGGCAAAGCACTCAAACAGGTTTTGAAACGTTATGGCATTACCCAAAATCGGTTAGCCGTGGTAATGCAAGTGGGGCGTTCTAATGTTCACCGCTGGGTTTATGAGGTGGCAGATCCCGTCGGCGATGCCATCCTAGAAATTAGGAAGGGACTGAATACGATTAATCCGGCAGCAGCCGAGGAGTTTATTGGCTTGTATTTAGATGAGTCATTTGCCTCTGGCACGATAGAAACCATGCGAAAGGCAGGAAAATCTTTAAGACAGGTGTTGGAAGCCTACGGCATTAGCCAAAATAAGTTGGCGATAGCCATGGGTATTGGGCGATCAACAATTCACCATTGGGTCAATGAAAGTCGAGATCCAGGAGGTGATGCCATTCTCGAAATTAGAAAAGGACTGAATACGATTAATCCAACAGCAGCCGAGGAGTTTATTAGGTTGTATCTGGATGAGTCAGATGAGAATGAGAATTAGTTGATTAAGAGTAGCGGCATGACTAGCAAAACAGGATTAGGCATTAAAGATTTGTTAAACGATCAGCGTTTGCAAATTCTGGCTATTGCTCAAAAGCATGGAGCCTACAACGTGCGGGTGTTTGGTTCGGTGGCGCGTGGAGAAGCAACGGAAGACAGTGATATTGATTTTTTGGTTGACTATGATTTAGAGAAAATCACCCCCTGGTTTCCCGGAGGACTATTAATTGATTTGGAACAGCTACTCAATCGCAAAGTGGATATCGCTACGGTGGATATGTTGAAGGAACGCAGTCGCGATCGCATTTTGCATGAGGCTGTGATGCTATGAGGCGAGAAGCGGAACGGCTGCAAGATATTTTAGATGCAATTGCGGCAATTGAACGATATGCTGGTCAGGGTAGACAGGCGTTTGACGAACAAGAACTGATTCAGGTTTGGGTGGTTCATCATCTTCAGATTAGATGATACAGAAGTTTACGCTAATTACTCATCTACGTAAAAAAATAAATTCAAAAGCAGAAGAGTTTATTCTGCTATATCTGGATGACTCCGATGAGACTGAGGAACAGTCATAGAGGAGAAGAGTGCGATCGCGCAGCGTTCCCCCAGGGAAATCGCGTCAGTTCAATCAACCTATTCAGATTATCATAAAGAGAGCATAGCTAATCCACTCTGGCTGTTGTCGAATGTAAGTTACCGTGCAGAAAGTCGAGAGAAATAACCCATGCTAAACAGCCTTAAACTCAAAAATTTTGGTCCGATAGACCAGCTTAAGTGCGAACAGTTAGGCAATATTAACTTAATTATTGGTGAAAATAGCACAGGTAAAACAATATTGCTCAAGGCTCTTTACACTGCCATGCGAACCTTGGAAACCTATAAACGGGGCAATGAACCGCGCAGCGCTGAAGAAATACTGGCAGACAAACTTTATTGGACATTCGAGACGGAGAAAATCGGCGAACTCGTAAGCAAAGACGTGGATGAACCTTTATCATTCCAGATTAACGTTGATAATCTAAAATTCGTTTATACTTTCGGCAGAAATACAACCCGAACTATTCAGAACTTAAACAATCATGTTACACCCCGCGACAGTAACTCAATTTTTTTACCCGCCAAAGAAGTTCTTTCTCTGCACTCAATCATTTTAGAAACTCGTGAACTAGACCAAACCTTTGGCTTTGATGATACCTACCTCGACCTAGCCCGCGCCTTGCGTCACTCTCCTAAAGGTGGCAAAAATTATAGAGAATTTGCTGAATCGCGAAGAAACCTAAAAGATATCTTAGACGGCAAAATTGAGTATGACGAAAGTTCAGGAATTTGGCACTTTAAGAAAGGCAATCAAACGTTCTCTATTGGAGTTACAGCAGAAGGCATCAAGAAAATTTCGATTCTCGATACTTTACTCGGAAACCGCTATCTTGATCCGCAATCCGTCATTTTTATTGATGAACCAGAAGCCGCGCTGCATCCAAACGCGATTTCAAAATTATTGGACATCATCGCTCTGTTAGCGAAGTGCGGAATCCAGTTTTTCATGGCAAGTCACTCTTACTTTGTGATCAAAAAATTATTTATCATCGCTCAACAACAAAAGGAAATCTCAATCAAAATAATTTCAACTAATCCTGAACAGTGGACTATTGCCGATCTAAAAGATGGTTTGCCGAGTAATCCTATTATTGATGAATCTATCCAACTTTACAAAGAAGAAGTGGGGCTGGCTTTTCAATGACCACTCAATCGATTATTGAATCTGGAATGACGTTCGGACCCTATCCAGAAGGACATGGCTTCCATATTGAGAAAAGTCAAACCTACCAAGATATCCAGGAGGGCGTTAAGATAGCAGAGCTTTTGTTGCTACATCCTCCCAATTCACCAAAGGTATGGATTATTGAAGCAAAATCTAGCTCACCTCGTCCTGAAACCCAACCCGGGTTTGACGATTTTATCGAAGACATCCGAGAGAAATTGACGAACGGGCTGAATCTCTGTATGGCAACTTGCTTAAAACGCCATACAACATGGACAGAATTACCTTCTCTCTTTCAGACACTCGATTTAGAAACAATTGATTTTCGCTTACTCTTAGTGATCAATGGACATAAAGAAGAATGGCTTCCACCATTACAGGACGCCCTTAAAAAAGCACTAAAATCGACGGTAAAAACTTGGCATTTATCGGCAAATTCTGTGATCGTGCTAAATCACACATTAGCTCAACAACAAGGATTAATTAGCTAAGGGTTAAATACCAATTAATGCAGTGAATAGAAATAACAATCCACTTCCACAACCTAAATCCACCACTAAGCCTTCCCGTATTTGGTGTTGAGCGAGGATTGCCAATATACCAGGCGCAGATTTAAGGGCGTAATCCCGGAAACCGACATCGTGGATATATGCCAAATCTTCTTTTTATCCCTTTTCTATACCCTCTTACCGCTAACCCCGCTACACCCTCTAGATTATCGGTTCACTATGACAAAGGGCGGGTTTTGTTGAAAGGTTATTGGTAGATATCCTAATTAAACGGCTAAACCCGCCCCGACAAAACGATACCCAACCCTCTTTTGTATGACCAAGGGCGGGTTTTGTTGATAGATTATCGGTAGATATCCTAATTAAACGGCTAAACCCGCCCCGACAAAACGATACCCAACCCTCTTTTTTATAGACCAAGGGCGGGTTTTGTTGAAAGGTTATCGGTAAATATCCTAAATTAAACGGCTAAACCCGCCCCTACAGATGTCTTTCGGGTTGCACGAACTGACGTTCTCGATTAGGGTAGGGATTTCATTGCCAATTAAATCAGAACCGCTAAATCGATCCATTAATTTTTGTTACGATAAACACGGATGGAGAGTCAGCGGCGCACCTAAAACGTCTGATCGCTCGATCTCCCTGCTGTAATCTGCTTGAGACAATACACCCATGCTGAGACTAGAACACATTAGTAAAATTTATCCCACTGGCGAAGTTCTCAAGGATGTCAACTGGGAAGTCAAACCAGGCGATCGCATTGGCTTAGTGGGCGTTAATGGTGCGGGTAAATCCACCCAACTCAAGATTATTGCGGGAGAGATAGAACCCACGGCTGGAGAAGTCATCCGCCCTACCAGTCTACACATCGCTTACCTCACCCAAGAATTTGAAGTTGATCCCAGTCGCACGGTACGCGAAGAGTTTTGGACGGTATTTACACAAGCCAACCAAGTACAGCATAATCTGGCGCAGGTGCAACGGGACATGGAAACCGCTGATCCCGATGAACTCGATCGCCTGATCCACAAGTTGGATAAATTGCAGCGTCAGTTTGAAGCCCTGGATGGGTATAGCCTGGAAGCGCAAATCGAGAAGATCTTGCCAGAAATGGGATTTGCCCCCGAAGACGGCGATCGCTTAGTTAGTGCGTTCAGTGGCGGTTGGCAAATGCGGATGAGTTTGGGCAAAATCCTGCTGCAAAGCCCTGACATATTACTGTTAGATGAACCAACAAACCATATCGATTTAGAAACCATCGAATGGTTAGAAAATTACCTGAAAGGCTTAAAAACCCCGATGGTAATTGTATCCCATGACCGGGAATTCCTGGATCGCCTCTGTACCCAGATTGTGGAAACTGAACGCGGTGTCTCTACCACCTACCTGGGCAATTATTCAGCTTACTTGCAGCAAAAAGCTGAAATGCAAGAATCCCAACTCAGCTCCTATGAGCGTCAACAAAAAGAACTGGAAAAGCAGCAAGCCTTTGTTGAACGGTTCCGCGCTAGTGCCACCCGCAGCACCCAAGCAAAAAGCCGCGAGAAACAGTTAGAAAAAGTTGAGCGCATTGAAGCACCAACAGGTAGCTTAAAAAGCTTACATTTCCGCTTTCCCCCAGCCCCTCGGAGTGGTCGCGAGGTGGTCAATATTAAGGAATTGGTGCATACCTACGACGAAAAGATTCTTTTCCTCGGTGCAGACTTGCTAGTTGAACGGGGTGATCGCATTGCTTTCTTGGGACCGAATGGATCAGGCAAATCCACGCTATTACACCTGATGATGGGGATGGAAAACGCCACGGAAGGGATTGTGGAACTGGGTAAGCATAATGTGATTCCCGGCTACTTTGAGCAAAATCAAGCCGAAGCACTAGAGTCAACTAAAACCGTCATGGAAACCATTCATGATGAAGTTCCAGATTGGAAAAATGAAGAAGTTCGCACCTTATTAGGACGGTTTCTTTTTAGTGGTGAAACGGCATTCAAAAAAGTCAAATCCCTGAGTGGGGGTGAAAAAGCGCGTCTGGCTTTGGCAAAAATGTTGCTGCGTCCCGCGAATTTACTCCTATTGGATGAGCCAACCAATCACCTAGATATTCCCGCCAAAGAAATGTTAGAGGAAGCCCTCCAGCATTATGACGGCACCGTGATTATTGTCTCCCACGACCGTTATTTTATTTCCCAAGTGGCGACTAAAATTGTGGAAATTCGTGATGGCGAGTTCCGCACTTATCTGGGGGATTATCACTACTATCTGGATAAAATTGCCGAAGAGAAAGAACAGGCACGATTAGCCGCGATCGCGGCTGAGAAAGCCGCCAAGAAAGCTGAAAAAGCTGCAAAGAAAAAAGCAGCCGCCAAACGTCGATAAAAAAGTTAGCCCTGAACTATAAAAAAGTTAGCCCTCAACTCAAGTTGGGGCTAAAAGCTTAAACCCGTTGAAACGGGTTCACAGAATTCTGACTTTTCACGGTATGTAGTGCCTCTGTAGGGGCGGGTTTCACCACTATCTTTTCGGTTGCAACCCGATGAAACTAAACCCGCCCCGACTCAGGTTTTTAGACTTCCCGTGAAAAGTCAGTCAATAGACCTAAGAATCCGCTAAATTCTCCGGCAAAATGGCTAAAAAGTCAAAAGAAAGGCAAAAATTAGCCATCAAATCAAGAAACTAATGATATCATAGCGGTGAAATTAGTGTAGGAATAAAGAGCGATACTATGATGCAAGCACCTGTATCTCCTGTGGTGCTAGTCATCTTGGACGGCTGGGGCTACCGCAAGGCAAGGGATGGAAATGCCATTGCCATTGCTAAAACCCCTGTGATGGATAGCCTGTTGACGGCTTATCCCAGTACAACCATTCGGACATCTGGCAAGGACGTTGGTCTACCAGAGGGTCAAATGGGTAACTCGGAAGTGGGTCACCTGAATATCGGTGCTGGGCGTGTCGTCCCCCAAGAACTAGTTCGCATATCAGATGCTGTGGAAGATGGTTCGATCAGGGAGAATGCAGCCCTGCAAAAATTGAGCCAAGAACTGAAACATCAAGGGGGGAAGTTACACCTAATCGGCTTATGTTCGGACGGTGGTGTGCATTCCCACATCAACCATCTGCTGGGATTACTCGATTTTGCTAAATCCCAAGGCTTCTCTGATGTTTGTGTTCACGCCCTTATGGATGGTCGTGATACCAACCCCAACTCCGGGATCAGCTATCTTCAGACCATTCAAGAGCATATTGACAAAATTGGCATTGGACGCATTGCCACCATTAGTGGTCGCTACTATGCCATGGATCGCGATCATCGCTGGGATCGCACCCAAAAAGCTTACGATATGATCACCCAGGATGGAAATGGGGATGGTCGGAGTGCGGTTGAGGTGATGCAAGCCTCTTATCAGGCGGAGATTACTGACGAGTTTATTCTGCCGACTCGGATTACCTCGGGTGCATTGGAACCGGGGGATGGAATAATCTTCTTTAACTTCCGTCCCGATCGCGCCCGACAATTGACCCAAGCTTTGACAGATCCTGAATTTGACGGATTTGAACGGGAACTGATTAAACCTCTAGCCTTTGCCACGTTTACCCAGTATGATCCCAGTTTCCCGGTTTTGGTGGCATTTGAGCCGCAGAACTTGAATAATATTCTCGGTGAAGTCGTTTCCCGGAATGGGTTGCGCCAATTCCGCACCGCTGAAACCGAAAAGTACGCCCACGTCACCTACTTTTTTAATGGCGGTTTAGAATTACCCTTTGAAGGCGAGGATCGGGAACTGATTCCGAGTCCGATGGTGGCAACTTATGATCGCGCCCCAGCGATGTCCGCCGTCGATGTGACGGATGTGGCGGTAAAGGCGATTAGCAAAATGATGTACTCCTTGGTGGTAATTAACTACGCCAATCCGGATATGGTGGGACATACGGGAAATACAGACGCCTGTGTGCAAGCCATTGAAACGGTGGATCACTGCTTGGGACAGTTGATTGAGAACATCAACAAAGTGGGCGGAACCGCGATCATTATCGCCGATCACGGGAATGCGGAATACATGCGCGATGAACAAGGTAATGCTTGGACAGCGCACACAACCAATCCTGTACCCTTTATTCTGATAGAAGGGGAAAAAGTCAAAATCCCTGGACATGGCACGGACGTTGCTCTGCGGAGTGATGGACGGCTGGCGGATATTGCACCGACGATTCTAGACCTCTTAAACCTGCCACAACCCGAAGACATGACGGGACGTTCTATGATTAAACCTGTGGAGTTTGATGTGCGGAAGAATCGGACGCCAGTACGAGTTGCCTTGTAGTCTTTGGTCTTGGACGAAAACAGAAGACCACATTGCCATTGACAAATAAGCCATAATCAAGTATGACCAGTCAAGTTCTGCAAATTATTTGGGCAGCATCTGCTCTCGGTTTGATTGTTTTAGTGTTGCTTCATAGTCCCAAAGGGGATGGTATTGGTGGGATTGGTGGTCAAGCCCAACTGTTTACCAGCGCCAAAAGTGCCGAAACCGCCCTCAATCGGGTGACTTGGGTGCTTGCCATTATCTTTATCGGTTTGACCATTGTTCTCAGTGCTGGGTGGTTGAATCAGTGATATCTTCCCCCACTGAATCGAACAAGCAACGAATTTGGGATGATACAAATTACCACTCCCAAGCTGAGGCGTTTCCTCCATAGCACCAGGAAACGTCTCTTGTGGATCGCGATCGCGATCTTGACCAGTGGGTTAATTCTATTACTATCGATATCTTGGCATGTCCCTGGGATTCCGTTCTCTCTCCCAACTCCTCAACCTCACCCCCTCCCCCAAACATTGGCGCAGTGGGATGATCAGACGGGTGTAGGTGATTATTTTGCTGAAATAAAATTAACCCCGGTGGAATATCTGGTTTGGTCCGAGTTTCCGGTTCAGGTTTATATTGAACAACCCAGAGAATCAGCAGAATCCTCGGCTAGTGCGAAACGATTCCACGATTGGTATAATGCTGTGTTACAAGCCGTAGAGGAATGGACAGTCTACTTGCCGTTACAAGTGATTTCTGAGGCAGAATCAGCAGATATTACAATAGTGCGATCGCGCCCTCCTTTGCAAGCCTCGTTTAACCGCGAAACCCAACGATTTGAGAACATTCGCGCCCGTACCGCAGAAACTCGCTACGAATTTTATCTGCGTCCGGGAGTTCAGGAATCACAGGATATTTTAGCGCACAAGTTTACCATCTACCTTAGTCCCCACCAAACTGTAGACTATACCCTAGCCACGGCTCGTCATGAATTCGGACATGCTTTGGGGATTTGGGGTCATTCTCCGGTGGAAACCGATACGATGTACTATTCCCAAGTTCGCCATCCCCCGGAAATCTCGGTGCGGGATATCAACACGCTGAAACGGATTTACCAGCAGCCCACTCGCTTAGGATGGGCGGTGATACCAAATCCGCCATTAAAAACCCCTTTTTACCACGGCGATTAAAATCGCGGCTACACAAACACAGTCCGCCTACGCGGACTATATTATTAAGTCCTAATACCGTAGGGTGGGCATTGCCCACCAGCCTTAAGTCAGTTCCATTCCACCCCACTTCAACGGAGCCAATAATATTGCACTTGTGGGGCTGTCTATAAACCAGCCTGGAGGCACGGGGTTATCGTGCAAGCTAAACCGAACTCCCAGATATGTTCAGCTTAGCTTGTTCGATGACTTCAGGGCTACTGAAAACCCAGACCTCAGCCGTTAGGCAGGTCTGGGTAGTTTATATCCCGCATATAACGACCCCACAATTGTGCGGCTTGGGCGCTGCTTCCCCGCGTGGGTGAGTTGTCATCATTGCCTAACCAAATCCCGGTGACTAACTCCCGACTGGGTATAAAGCCAATAAACCACAAATCAACATACCGATCCGTAGTTCCGGTTTTCCCCGCTTCTCCAAATCCGATCGCGGCGGAACCGCCTGTGCCATTGGTCACAACCCCCCGCAACATTGTGGTCATTGTCTGGGCAACCGCCGGGGCTACCGCTTGAACCCCCCCTTCCCCATTTTCCTCAAACTCGTAGATCACCCGACAGGTTTTCGGATCATTCTCATCAACACAATCTCCACTATCGAGAATCCGTTGAATTCCATGGGGACGATTCCACACTCCATTATTGGCGATCGCGCTATAAGACCCGGTAATCTCTAACACATTCACTTCACTTTGTCCAATTGCCAATCGGGGAACCGGATCAAGCTTTGAGCGAATCCCTAATCGTCGCGCCGTTTCTACCACATTATTTAATCCCGCATCCGTCGCTACCCGCACCGCAATCACATTTTCCGATAGCGCCAACCCCGTGTACATATTAACTGTGCCCCCGGAACGTTCGCACCCGCGCAAACCAAAGGCTGGGGCGCAGGAGTAGGTTTTTCCCGGTGGAATTCCTTGGGCTAAGGCGGCGGCGTAATCAAACAGTTTAAACGTTGAACCCGGTTGTCGCTGGGCTTGAGTTGCCCGATTAAACTGACTTGCTTGGTAATCAACACCTCCCACCATCGCCCGAATCGAGCTATCGGTGGTATTTAGGGTGACTATCGCCCCTTGAGAAAAGCGTAATTGGCTTCCCGTGGTATTGACAAAATTACGTAGTTCTGATTGCGCCTTCGCCTGAGTCTGCAAATCGAGACTGGTTTCGACAATAAAGTTTCCTTCTTGCGCCAACTCCGCACCCAGCAGATCCCGCAGTTCCTCAAACACGTAATTATAGAAATAGGGAGCTTTGGTGCTATTCAGAAATTCCCGAGCTTTCGGACTCACCTCAATGCGCGATCGCCTGGCTCGTTTGGCTTCCTCATCACTAATCATCCCCATTGCCCGCATCCGGTTAATCACCCGATTTCGCAACCCCAACGCGGTATCATAATCCTGCACTGGATTGTAACTATTCGGTGCTGGCAAAATTGCCACCAGAGTGGCGGCTTCGGAAAGGGTTAACTCCTGTGCCGATTTATCAAAATAAAATTGGGCAGCATCTTCAAACCCATAAGCTTCTACCCCTAGATAGATGCGGTTTAAATATGTCCTTAAAATCTCATCTTTACTGTAAAATGTCTCCAGTTTGAGTGCCACAATCGCTTCCCGAAGTTTACGGGCAGCACTATTATCTCGCCCGACATATTCGGTAAACAAACTGCGAGCCACCTGTTGACTAATCGTACTTGCCCCTTCTTTAATTCCACCCCCCCGAATATTCCGGACTAATGCCCGCAAAATTCCATAGGGATCGACACCAAAATGCCAATAATAGCGACTATCTTCCGAAGCAACTAAGGCTTTGGGGAGATAGGGGGAAAAATCCGATAACCGTTTCAGTTCTCGGTGAACCTCAGTACGCGGTTGGCGCAAAGGAACCTGGTCACGAGAATAGACGACAACGGGTCCTTGAACCCCAACGGGTAGGGGGCGCACCGGGACTTTCAACCATTCAATGCCAATAATTAAGGCAATTAATGCCGTTAATCCACCCACCCCATAGAGGCTGTAACGAATACCGAGAATATACCAAGGCGGCGGATCAACATATTGCAGCTTAACTGAGGCGGCTAATTCTGGTGGACCGATGGTGAGAATATCGCCATGACGCAAAGCTAAGGATGGCAGGCGGCGTTTACCTCGATAAATACCATTGGTGGAATTTTCATCTTTAATAATAAACGTTCTGCCCGATCGCCCATAGCGTTCCAAGGACAAATGAACCTGACTCACCACTGGGTTTCGCACCACAATATCGCAGGATTTAGAACTGCGTCCCAGCAAATAGCGATCGCCTAATAGGGGGTAGACTTCCGCCTTATCCGCACCCGCATCTTGCACCCACAGTTCTGGAACTTTGGCATTCGGCTTCAGCGCTAGGGCTTCAAAGTTAACTCTAGCTTGAATCGTCTGAACTGCCTGAGTCAACTGACCCAGAATCGTTTTCGGCGGTTGGGGAGGTTTGGGAGAATTCATATCCTAGTGGATGGTATTAAATCGGGTATCTTTTTCCTGGTGCGAGCGTTCATGGTTCATTGTTCGTGGTTCATCGCGTTGTTCGGGAGAGTTAAACCTATCTATCGGTTGCCTGAGAACTTCTACATTACAATTTAGCGTGTCTGAGGAAGGATGGAGTGGGGGAAGCAGGGGAAGCAGGGGAAGCAGGGGTTGTCGAGACTCCTCTGATGAAACGTCTGTTGTAGGGGCGGGTTTTACCACTAACGTTTCGTTTTCACCCTGATATAACTAAACCCGCCCTGACCTAACCGTTCAATTATCACAAATGACGAATGACGAATGACGAATGACCAATCCTAACGCGGTCGCTGAATAATCGTTTCTAGAATTCGCCGCTTGGCTTTGGGGTCAATGCCAATTAATCGCACGTATTCGTTATTATGCTCCGCAAGGCGTTCGGCTAACGTCAAAATCACCTCTGATGCTTCATTTCCTTGAAATGTGCCGCCGCTTTTCCAGGCATTGGTGCGAAAACGCCGCTCATTGGCATACTCTAAACTGAGACGATAGCCTTGGGCTAAGAGTTCGCGGATCTGCTGCTGGATATCTAAATCTATGGACGCGATCAGTTCTAACGGCTGATGTGTCTTAAGGTTAATTCTATTCTCAGTAGTGACTTGATTAACTGATCCTTGATTAAGGGTATGGGGTTCTTTGGCTAAACCGTTTCCCTGTCTCCGTGTCTGAGGGGTATATTGACCTGTGATTTGTCGTGCTGGCGGTAACTCAATCGCAGGACTTTCGCGCAGTGCCTTATTATATTCTCGAACTAATCCCGTCTGTTCAACTTGTCTTTGTTCGCCAATCATCACCTGACTGAATTCGATTAAGTGAGATATATCAAAATTCGGCTTTTCAAATTCCGGCGGTGCTTCGGTACTGCGAACGACGCGAAAGGAAACTTGATCGAGTCCGACATCATGGATAAAGTGGAGAATCTGTTGATCATAAATCCGCGATCGCAAAGCGCTAAAAAAGTCAATGGCTTGATCGGGAAACTGATCCACCAGTTGTTCGATGTCTCGTCGTGGTAGTCCATCTGCGGCGAAAATCCCGCCAACAATACCAATGCGTTCCTCTCGACTGGGTTCCCAGTAATATTTTTCCATACGACCTTCTCGAATTAACGGCGCATAGAGGGTGGAGAAGTCGTTCCCGGTGACAATAATCGGGACGCGATGCAGGGGATTGGCGTCATAACTCCCAGGGAGTTGCACATCGGTGGGATGATCGGCAATATTCATTAATGTGGCGCTGACGAGTTGAGTATTGACCGTGTATTGAGTCGTGCTGTCAAAACGTCCAACCCCTGCATCCAAGTCATTAATCATTAAAGCGCACATTTTCCCCTGCACCTTAATCATTTCGGCGGCTTCTCGATAACGCAAGCGAATCAGACGCGCCGGATCACCTGCATCCGGACTTTCCAGTTCACCACCAGAGATATGGATGATACCAATTCCCATTTGTTCAAAGACTAACTCGCATTGGAAGGATTTGCCTTCTCCTTTGCGTCCATGAATACCCAGAATCAGAGGAACCCGGACACCCTCTAATTCTAGATAGTTTTTGGTAATGTGAACCGCCAGTTTATCCCGGAAGCTGGGCGCGATGTAGTAGGTCATAAATTGAGAGGTCATTGTGCTCGGTAGTCTTTGATATTACCGAATTTTGAGGGTTAGGGGTGATCAAAGGCGGGTAAGTAGGAGGCTTCCCCCTCCCCCACACCATCAGCCAGATGCCCAGAATTATGAAGTAATATTAAGAAGAGATGTTAATCCTATCGATATTGTGAAGTCTAATCTCGTATTCCCCTTCAGCAAAACTCTCAAAGGCAGTCAATGGCAAACCATCATCGCCGATAGTCTCACCGTATTCTGGGGCGAGTGGTTAAAGCTGCGGGTGAGAATCCTGCAAGTCGCGGCGGCTGGACTAATCTCCCCAGTGATTTACATTATCGCATTTGGGTTGGGATTAGGTAGCGCCCTTAATTCAGCAATGGAAACGGCGGCGGGTGACAGCTATTTGGAATTTATCCTACCGGGGATGATTGCCCTATCCTCGATGACGATTAGCTTCAGTGGGACAACCTTTTCGATATGCGGTGAACGGCTTTACACCAAAACCTTTGCTGAAACACTACTGATGCCCGTACACCCGTTAGCGCTGTATTTGGGTAAAATTCTAGCCGGAATCGTGCGCGGGTTGATGACATCCGGTTCGGTGATTGTGGTAGCGGTTCTGTTTACAGGTAAAGTTTTCAGCTTTATCAATCCCTTATTTTTGCTAGTGTTACTGCTAAATTGCGCCGTATTTTCTGGTTTAGGGGTACTGGTGGGATTGAATGTCAAGTCCTTGGAATCCGTGGGGCTGTACAACAATTTTTTGATTGTACCGATGTCGTTTTTGGGCGCAACTTTCTTTGATCCGAGAACATTACCCTTGGCATTAAAAGTTATCGTCTACTTGTTACCCCTCAGCTATGCCAGTAACGGACTCCGGGCGGCTGCCTATTTACCTCTATCCCAGTTTCCCTGGTATTCTATACCAGTGTTATTAGCCTTCGCGATCGCACTATCCTTTGTTGGTGCTTATAAATTTGCCCATCAGCAGGATTAAGTCTGAATTTGAATTCCCTATTCCCTAAAAAATGACAAATGACTTCATCACGTTAGAACTGCGCTGGTTCAATCGCGGTAATTTACCTAAACCGGTGAATGATTGGTTTACTACAGATTGTCCAGGCGAGACATTAGGATCGCCAGAAACCCGGGAGGATACTTATCTTTATATCCCCGATTGTCCGTATCTGAATATTAAATTTCGGCAAGGCAGTTTAGAGATTAAATGGCGTAAGGCAGAATTGGGTATCCGACAATTTAGTCGTCACTGGGAAGGCGGGATTGAACAATGGATTAAGTGGAGTTGTCAAGACTCAACCTCCGAGAGTCTCATGCCCAAAGGCGGCTTGACACAAGGATCATGGGTATCGGTGAACAAAGCGCGATCGCAACGTTTTTACCAAGAGATTACCTATGAATTAACCCAGTTTACAGTTAACAATGAAAATTGGTGGACAATTGCGTTTGAGGCACTTGTTGAAGTTGACACTATGAATTTGGAGGAATTTGAGCAGGGTGTTAGCGAAATAGGTTCGACGTATCAGGGATTACCATTACAAAATAACCAGTCTTGTGCCTATCCTAGTTGGCTTAATCTGATCGTTTAAGTGGGTGAACACAATTAAAGTTAACGGTTGAGATTAGGGAACAGGGAACAGGGAACACCTCGACTTCGCTCGGTGTCTCACAGGGAATAGTAATGGTTTGAAGCTTGTTTACATGACTTGTAGTGCGTTAAGCGAAGCCATGCCGCAGGCTTTGCATCTTGCTCGCTACTAATACCCAATTTAAATGCATGACAGCTTAACTCACTGATTAACATCATTGATCCGCGATGTGACAAATCGATCCATCCAATGTTCCAAATACGCCCGATTGTCCGCTTGTTGTTCCGGTTCCGTCGTATCCAACGGATGAGGCGCTAATCCCAAAATTGCCGCCGTTGTTACACAAAACATCGACTTCTGAAACGTTTGGCAAATCTGCACTCGCAAATCATCCTCACCCCGACGCGATCGCTGATAAACTTGATGCAGATAATCCGGTAAATAATGACGCATATCCTGCATCAATAATGTTGGCGGAATCCCCGATCCCCCAATCGGTAATGGATCGGCATATAATGCCCCATAAGTAAACTTACCTTGTTCTGGCGGAATTTGATTGGCTTGGGCGTTATAGGAAACCGTCCCCAAAAACGGTGTTCCCCGAAAGAAAATCGCTTCGACATAGGGTACCGCTGTATCCATGAGAAAGGTTAACCCAGCAGATTTAGGAAGTATCTCATACTCGCGATCGCGAATTTTCACGCTATACGCAATCGGTTTATTCGCCGCCGCAACTAATCCATTTAAAATATGTTCCACAACTTGGGGAATCCTTTTAATTTCCCCCTTGTCATAGCGACTGGATAACTCCATAAAAATATCACTCATTACCCGCCAGAATTGACCCAAGCCACTGTAATATGCCATCTGACGCACTTGTTCGGTGAGAAAATTGGGAAATAACCAGTTTAATCCTTGGACAAACGGATTTCCCTTAAACTTTGCCTGAATCGCGGCGGCACAGTGTTGTTCAAATTCTGGCGTATCTAGATAAGCATCTAATCCTCCACCCCCATGCCAAAACATCGATTTCATACAGTATTCGGCATATTCAAAATTAATCCGATTATGCGACCAGTGTTGTATTAGCTTCTGGATAGAAACCTCCCCGTTGAAGTATTTAAAGAAGGGAAAAAAGACTAAAAACTGATTCTCAGCAATGTAAATTAGATTGCGGGAATAGGCATCTAGGACAATGCCATAACTATGTAAAATCCCCACAACCTCTAACACATTCTCAGGTGAATCCACTAGCAACGCTTCACCTGAGTTCAGGCTTTTAATGTAAGGTTCTAGGGGATGATTTTTAGATGTTTTTTGACTAATGACCATGGCAATTAGTTCTGAATTTTTTAGTTGTGATATCGAATCCTGTTGACTGCACACAAATACGAGTATGTCAGAATGAGGGTTTCAGCCATTTTTCGTGAAGTTGTTTAACCGAATTTGATATGACCATTCACTTCAGAAAGAGGGCATGGCGCGTGAGTGTGTAGGGGCGGGTAATGAAACTTTTTGGCTCTCTTAGACTGGTTATGGCAAATTAGCAATTTAAATGAGCTTAAACCCTTAAGTAGCAAAGGCTCTAACAGAATCAAAAGCCTGTTTTATTAGAATTGCTTTTTTTAATCTCCATGATTCTTGCGTAGCAAGG
>NZ_JAVJQP010000168.1:0-10464 GCF_040218875.1 Coleofasciculus sp. D1-CHI-01 | reverse complement strand
AGAAACAGCCATTGCTATTACTTTCCTCGTCATGAATCTGTCTGCCCTGCTACGGCAGGTTTTTTGTCTTTTTTTATGTATATTCCATAATCAAGTCTTTTTCGGAGTCAATTTATTATTAAACCTTATCATTGACCGAATAGTTGACAATAAATTCTCATTGTTACTGTCGTCTTATATAACTACTTAATCGATCAGTTGTGTTTCTCCGACTTATTCAGCAGACCCTATTTCAACGCAGCTTATTGTCTGGATTGCGATCGCGTTAGCACAAGTCACCCTACTGGCAATCGCACCGTTGTTGATTCGCTGGTTTTCTTTACTTCCTTAATTGTTATGAAATTATCCTCTTTTAAATTAGATGCATGATGGCACATCTGGAAAATTCAAAGCTTAGACAAGGGCGGGTTTAGTTACCTCAACACCAACAAAAAACGTTAATTGTAAAACCCGCCCCTACAGTCATTAAAACTTCTTTATCGGAGTGCGATCGCGGTTTTCATCGAACGCTTAAAATAGAAAGCCTAGAGGAACAGTTATCTAAGGAATTTCCGAATAAGGGAGAGCCAGAGGCTGAAGCAGAAGGAAAAGCAGAAGACGAACAAGGAAAGCCAAACGGAAAACAAGACGAACAAGATCAAAGGAAGCTTTTAGGTCTGAAGGAGTATAAAAGATGAAATAAATCATCCTTGAGGCAGATAAATTTTGACGCCTCATTTTTTAAGCTAAGTGCCGAGGACTAGAAAGTTGAGGTAAATTAGCCGAACTATTTTCTAGTCGCCGGACTATATTTGACAAATCGGCAATTTGCCCAAAACCACACAAGGAGATATTATTGAATGCTGAATCGTTTGCCTAAAAAAGAATGCAATAGCTGGTTAGGAGTAAAGAAAGGAGGGGCGTTTACCTTAATCACCTTATCCCTACTCCTAGGCGCTTGCACCCCCGAACCTGAAGCAACAGTTCCGGAAACGGGAGTAGACACAACCGTAACGGAAACGGATGATACAGACGTTGAAGACGTTGTTGAAGATACCGCACAACTGATCGGTGAGACGGTAACAGTCAGTGGTGAAGTGGAAGAAGATTATGGAATTAACACATTTGTCATAGAAGAAACTGGTGAGATCTTTGGTGATCAAGTGTTGGTGATTAATACTGCTGCAACAGAGCCGATTCTGGAAGAACAGAATGTCCAAGTTACTGGAGAAGTTCGCCAACTCTTAGTGGCTGAGTTTGAGCGGGATTATGACTTAACCTGGGAGGGGGATATTCGGCGGACAATAGAAGCTGAGTATGAAGGACAACCTGTTATCGTGGCTGATGTTGTCGAGGTATTGGATATTCCCTAGAATTTCGGGTCAAAAACTTTACTTCATCGCAAACAAGACTCTATAGCGAGCGAGACTCTATAGCGAGCGAGACGCTCGCACTACGGCGGCGGCGGCGGCAATTCTTTTTGCCTCTTTCCTCCTGCTATCTACCATCTGCCATCTACCATCTGCCATCTGCCTTTTTCATGAACGGAAAGTCAATGTCACTACAAACGTTTCTAGATGACACCTTTACCCAGTTAGACCAGAGATTAGAAACCTATCACCCTGAAGTCCAACTGCGGGAGGTAGGAGTGGTAAAATCGGTATCCCGTGGCATTGCAACGGTTAGTGGTTTACCCACGGTAAAAGCGGATGAACTGATTAGCTTTCCGGGTGGGTTGTTGGGAATCGCGTTTAATTTAGACCCGGATGAAGTAGGGGTTATTTTATTAGGAGAAAGCGAACATATTGAAGCTGGCGATCGCGTACAACGCACGGGACGGATTCTGGATGTGCCAGTGGGCGAGGCGCTGATCGGTCGGGTGATGGACGCCACGGGTCGTCCGTTGGATAATCAGGGGGCGATTCAAACCACTGAACGTCTACCCATCGAACAGGAAGCCCCCGCTATTTTAGACCGCGCCCCGGTGAAAGTGCCATTACAGACGGGTCTTAAAGTCGTAGATGCCTTGGTTCCCATTGGTCGCGGTCAACGGGAATTGATTGTTGGCGATCGCCAAACCGGGAAAACCGCGATCGCAGTAGATACGATTATTAATCAAAAAGGGAAAGATGTCATTTGTATTTACTGCGCCGTGGGTCAACGTACGTCCACCGGGTCGAGAAGCCTATCCTGGTGATATTTTTTATATTCATTCCCGGATGTTGGAACGGTCAACCCACCCCTTGAGGAATCTGACAATTAGCCGATGGCGCGATCGCTCCTACGCCCCTACCCCTTCTGTGGACATCACCGTTAAAATTCTGGTGACCACAAATCAACAATAGCTACCTCAAAAAATTCGGCAACGACTTCATCTGACTCATAACCCGATGGACTCATAATTATGATTTGCCCGTCCACTAACTCCATGCGATACTCAGGATGTTCTGCTTGTAATTTCTCCAAGTCTTTGCGGGTTAGAGCTGTCAGAGAAGCCATAGAACCTCATTGAGTCTATATCTAGAATGATTTATCAATCCATTGTATTACCGTTGAGCGCAACTCGGTATTCGGCTTAATGGTACTGAAATAAGCATTTTAGAATCGCCGAAAAGGTACTATTGCTCTCCCTGCTCCCAGACGTAGCATGCTACGTCTCTACATGCTCTCCCTGCTCCCCCTGCTCTCTAACCCCACCACAAGACTTATTCAGCCGCCCCTAATTAGGCTCTTATCCCTGACGACGAACTAAGATATCTTGAGAGAAGAACTCCCGTTAAGAGAAAATCCTTTTTCAATGACTGCGACTACTCCCAACTCCGCCAAACACAAAAAAGCCAAAGCCTTGAAACCAGGGACTATCCGCCCTGCCAAGGAACTCTGTAGCGAATGTGGTCTGTGTGATACATACTATATTCATTATGTCAAGGAAGCTTGTGCCTTTCTTAACCAACAGATTCCCGAATTAGAAACCCAAACCCATGGACGTAGCCGGAATCTGGATAATCCCGATGATTGGTATTTCGGCGTCAACCAGGACATGATGGCGGCGCGGAAAATTCAACCGATTGAAGGGGCGCAGTGGACTGGAATTGTCAGCACCATCGCTATTGAAATGCTCACCAGTGGCAAAGTTGAAGGCGTTGTCTGTGTGCAGAATACCAAAGAAGACCGTTTTCAACCGATGCCGATTATCGCCCGAACTCCAGAGGAGATTCTCGCCGCCCGGGTGAATAAGCCTACCCTGTCTCCCAACCTGTCAGTCTTAGAACAAATTGAACAGTCGGGGATGAAACGCCTGTTAGTGATTGGTGTCGGCTGTCAGATTCAGGCATTACGGGCGGTGGAAAAAGAACTCGGCTTAGAAAAACTCTACGTTCTGGGGACGCCCTGTGTGGATAATGTCACCCGCGCCGGCTTGCAGAAATTCCTAGACACCACCAGCAAGTCCCCTGATACTGTCGTGCATTATGAGTTTATGCAGGACTTTCAAGTTCACTTCAAACATGAAGATGGTTCAATTGAGAAAGTCCCCTTCTTCGGATTGAATACGAAAGAACTCAAGGATGTATTTGCCCCATCTTGTATGAGTTGTTTTGATTATGTCAACTCCCTAGCAGATTTAGTTGTCGGTTACATGGGCGCACCCTTTGGTTGGCAATGGATTGTGGTGCGAAATGACCGGGGACAGGAAATGCTGGATCTGGTGCAAAATCAGCTAGAAACGCAATCGGTTACGTCTAAGGGCGACCGACATCAAGCCGTGCAACAGAGTATTCCGGCGTATGATAAAGGCGTTACCTTACCGATGTGGGCAGCCAAATTAATGGGGGTGGTGATTGAAAAGATTGGTCCGAAAGGATTGGAATACGCTCGTTTCTCGATTGACTCCCACTTTACCCGCAATTATCTCTATGTGAAGCGTCATCACCCAGAGAAATTAGCGGCGCATGTGCCAGAGTTTGCTAAGCGAATTGTGGGACAGTATAACTTACCCGATTAAGGGAGTTATCGAGCAAGGGAGTGGGGTTAAGTTGCGGCTTCAATCAATCAGTATCAAGCGCAACTGACCCTGACTCAATTTATCGGGTATAGTTTCAGCCAAACGCGATCGCACAATCAAAAATAGCCTTACAGTACAGTTTTCTAAGCAAGATACCCGACTTCTCCAAGTAAGCCTAGAACTAAAGTTCTGGCTAAAAGCTTAAACCCGTTTAAACGGGTTCAGAGACTTAAGCTTTAGCTGATACCAAGTTGCATTCAAAGATATAACTTTCTCTCCCCCTGCTTCCCCTGCCTCCCCTGCTTGTCCTATCTACTATGTTTGAGCGCAACTCGGTATATTCCCATCTGGGGCGGATAAGTGAGGATAGTCCCAATTAAAGCTAGAAAAATTTCCCCAAAGGATTTGCCCACCCCAGTTTGGCAGGTTTTAGCGATCGCTGAGTGGGAAAGCGTGCAAATAAGCGGTCTAATTCACTTTTGCCGCCTTCATCCCACAGCATTTCAATCGGTTTAAATGTTTCAGTATGGGGAAAATCAGGACGGTGGCGAGTTAATCGTTCAGCGTATTGGGTCAACGGCTGAAAGTGAATCGAATAATAGAGTCTGTTGACTGGATAATGTCTAAGTTCAAAGCAGGGAAAAAATTCTGGAAAGCGTTCCCTGGCTTGTTGAAAACGGTTATAGATATCCCGTTCCCAGCGTTTGCGGGTAATATCATCAATTTCTATACCTTGCTCATTGAGGAGAATCATCGAATTATTGGAACGGTGCATAAGGGGAGGGAACTTGCTTCACTCTCTACTTTAGAAAGGCGGTGTGACAAGGTTATGACAAATTAATGACGATCTTATCGAGGGGTGACAAGGGAGTTGAGGTGTAGGCAGGGTATGGGGTGTAGGGTGTAGGGTGTAGGGTGTAGGGAGGGCTTCACAACCTTTGAAGGAATCTGGTTTTGACGTTAGTAAGGGCGGGTTTTGCTACAGATGTTATCGGTGAGATTCGACATTGAGTGCCTAAACCCGCCCCTACATCGTGTTGTATTATTTAGATTTGGGGTGAGTCAGGGCGGGTTTTGCTACGGATGTTATCGGTGGGATTCAAAGTTGAGTGCCTAAACCCGCCCCTACAGCGTTTTGTATTCTTGAGATTTCGGGTTAGTAAGCCAATGCCAACCCATCCCCACGGGGTTCAGATGCGGCAACGAAAACGCCTCCCTGCCGTAAGATTATCTGACCCTTGCCAAACCGTTTCCTGTCAGCACTCCGTTCAATGTCATGTCCCCGTTGGGCGAGTGCCAAGGCAATATGAGACGGTACTGTTGGCTCTAAAAGTACCTGATTTCCGGCGATAAACTGCCATCGTGGAGCATCCAGTGCCGCTTGGGGATTCATGCCATAGTCTGCCAGATTCACCACCATTTGTAGATGTCCCTGGGGCTGCATATATTCCCCCATCACGCCAAAGGGTCCTAAGGGTTGACCGTCTTGGGAGAGAAAGCTGGGAATAATCGTATGATAGGGACGTTTTGCGGGGGCGATTTGATTAGGATGACCCGCTTCTAAGGTGAAACCACACCCCCGATTGTGTAGGGCAATCCCTGTACCCGGAATCAGAATCCCACTACCAAACCCTTGATAATTGGATTGAATCAACGACACCATCAACTCCCCATCGGCGGCGGCTAAATAGACGGTTCCGCCTTTGGCTAAACCGGGTTGGGCTAAGGGAATTGCGGTTTGGGTGATTAACTGGCGACGGGTGTGGGCATAGTCTTTATCCAGGAGTCGCTCAACTGCTACATCCATAAATCGAGGATCGGCGATATAGCGCTTGGCATCGGCAAAAGCTAGCTTCATCGCTTCAATTTGCAGATGATAGCTGTCCACAGAGTCACGGGGATATTGACTTAAGTCGAATCCTTCTAAGATATTCAAGGCGATTAATGCCGTTAATCCTTGGGTGTTGGGCGGAATTTCCCAAACCCGTAAGTCTCGATAGGGGGTGGAAATCGGGTTAACCCAATCCGCTTGATGGGCGGCAAAATCGGCTACGGTTAATAAGCCACCCGTATCCGATGCGAAGTTGGCGATCGCACGAGCAATATCTCCCTGATAAAAGCATTCACCCCCGGTCTGGGCAATCTGGGTTAAGGTGTGAGCATGAGCCTCACTTCCCCACACCTCTCCTGGATAAGGCGCCCGGTTATGGGGGAAAAATACCGATTTAAATGGCTCAAATTCTTGCCCCTGTAGGGGGAGGAAAATCGCCTCCGCCTGTTTCCAAGCCATTGCCGTAACTGGGGAAACCGGATATCCTGACCGAGCATAACGAATCGCTGGGGCAAATAACTGCTCAAAGGGTAACTTTCCCCACCGTTGCCATAATGTTCGCCAAGCCGAGACACATCCGGGTACGGTGACGGGTAACCATCCCCGTTGAGGGATGTCTTCCATCCCAGCAAAATGGTTTAAGGTTAAGGCTTGAGGACTTTTACCGGAAGCGTTGAGTCCATGTAACTGACCATCCCAGACTAAGGCAAAGGTGTCAGACCCAATTCCGTTAGAGGTAGGTTCAACCACCGTGAGTGCGATCGCGATCGCTAACGCCGCATCAACAGCATTCCCCCCCGCCCAAATCATCTCCATCCCCGCTAATGTGGCGAGGGGTTGGCTGGTGGCGACAGCACAATGTTTGCCCATAATTACCCGTCGCGTTGAAGGGTAGGGGTAGTGAGTTAGGTTATTCGTCATTTGTCATTGGTCATTTGTCATTTGTCAAAACACTGATTTCACGGATTTATTAGAGAAAGTGAGGTAGGCAACTGAGAGATTAGTTACACTGATTACATTGAGTGACATCAGGGTGAAAACCTTCCCGTTAATGATAAATTTTGCCCCTACATCACCCCCATCTTCCCCAGCTTCCCCAGCTTCCCCATCTCCCCCATCTCCCCCATCTCCCCCATCTCCTGATAACTGATAACTGATAACTGATAACTGATAACTGATAACTGATAACTTCCCCTGCTTCCATTAAACCAAGGCTTCACTACAAACAATTATTGGAATTAAGTAATCCTCACCTTTTTGGCGACGGTTTAGCCATTCGCGTCGGTTATATTGGGCGTAAAGTTGCTTAAGTTTGACAAACAGTTCATTTCCGGTTATAATATCCCGCTTTAGCCGATTTAACTCGCGCTTGAGTCCTGTGGTGACGGGTTCGCGGAAGGCTTTTTCTAACAAATTAATTTGGGCTTTGATGTCCTCATCGTTAATTGTTTCAAAAAAGAGTCTGAGTTCGCGTAAACTATATTTTTGTCCTTGGCTAAGATGGCGGCTATAGTCCCGTTCTGCTTGGCGATGTTTTACGTCTTCGGCAAATTGACGTTTAATTCTCATCACCGCCGTATTATAATCTTGGGGTAACGATAATCCTTCCTCTTGGGCGCTGCTTTTTAGTCGTCCTAAAATGCGGGACATATCGCGTGATACAATCTCTCCTTTGTCATCGAGTAAGACTAACTGCTGATAACCTTTTAACTCAGGGCGATTGGGATAGGAGGCTTCGCAGAACACGAATAATCCTTTATTCAGGGAGAATTTAGCGGTGCGGATACCGTGGGGTAAATTAGCGATGCGTTTGTATTCGGTTGGGTCATCTTTTTGTAACTGGCGCAGAATTTCCTCAGCCTCATTCAGGTCTAAAAATTCGCCATTATCCTCAAATAAACTCAGTTGCTGGCTATCCCCATTTTTCTCATAGATGGCGTACATCGCGTCTTCGTTGAGTTGTTCCGTGGGGTCGAGAATTGCGGCATCTTCGCCGATGGTTTCGTGGATTTCGGCGATGCGGTTGGCGAGGATGCGACGTAAGCCGAGATTTTTGTCTAAACCCGTTTCGGGTAAAAAGTTAACGCCGTAAACGATATCATTTTCACTGCAAATTCTGTCGATGCGACCAAACCGCTGAATTAAGCGCACTGGGTTCCAATGCAGGTCATAGTTAATGATTAAGTTGCCATCTTGTAAGTTTAGTCCTTCAGCGAGGACATCGGTGGCAATTAAGGTGTTAATTTCTGATTCATTCCGGGTAAATTGATAGTCGGGGTTGGCTTTTGGGGCAAATCTACCTACGATACGGGCTTTACTTTTATCGCCGCTATAAATAACGTCAATATCATCCTGTTTCCCGTCGGGGTTGAGGTTTTCGTAGAGGTAACGGGCGGTGTCGGCGTATTGGGTAAAGATGAGGCGTTTACCATTGGTTAGGGGGGCTTGGTTTAGCCACGTTTTTAGGGTTTGTAGTTTGGTGTCTTGGGCGGGGGTGATGGGTTGAACTAAGGCGAGGATTTTCTCAAAAAGTTGGATATCATGGTGAATATGTTTATGTAAGCGTTTGGCATCAAAGTCGGTGAGTTGGTATTTGCCAGAGGCTTGACGTAAAGCATCAAGTATGTCTTTTTCTTCAGCTTGGTTGGGTTCATAGAGAATCGATTGGGCTTCCTCTCCGGCGGGAACAAATCCTTGGGTTAAGGCTTTCTCAAACAGATAATGGGCGTTGAGGAGTTTTGTCACGGTTTCTCGGAAAGCTTGGACGCTAGACTCGAAGCGTTTGAAGAGTAGCACCCGAATCAATCCCCGCAGGTTCGCCCCGGCTGTTTGTAAGCTGGAATAGGGTTCTTGTTTCTGCTTGGCTTTTAAGACATACTTGCCTAAACCGTAACGCGCATAACAGAGTTCGTTGGCGGGGGGATTGGTGAGTTGGGGTTTACGGGATTTTCCTAGATAATGGCGCAGTTGTTGGTATAAGCCTTGATAGGTATCTTCGATACTATATTCAATCGTTTCTAACTGACGCTGGGGGAAAAATTGATGCTTCCCGCCCACAATTACATAGGCGCGGCGTTTCCCGTTGAGGTAGGCGGAAAAGTTGGCGGGTTCGACGGGTTGATGGGTTTGGGCGTCGAAGCCGTACCAGCGGAGAATGTGGTTACGGGTGCGGCGGATCAGGATGTGGGATAATAAGTTGGGTAAGTCGCGATCGCCTTTTTCCACCAGTTTAAAGTAAGCTTTTAAATCGGGGGGGTCTACGGGTAAGTCGGTTTTGTCGTCGGGGTGGAAGAGTTTAATTTGATTGTAAATATCCCAGGCGCTTTTATTGCGGGGGGTGGCGGTGAGGAAGCAGCATTGTTTCCCAGTGGCGAGGAAGGTTTCTACGATTTTGTAGCGTTGGGTGCTAGGGTTGCGGAGGTTATGGCTTTCGTCGATAAGGATAAAGTCTCTATCTTTATAGCGGAAGTCGTTGATGAGAAGGTTTTCCCCATTTTCGCCATCCTCTCGCAGCATTCCCAGGGAGAGGACACGGGCGTTGAGATGATAGACTTCATTGTAACGTTCCCACATGTCTACCAGGGGGGCGGGACAAAGAATTAACGGGCGGGCGCGTTCGACTTGTTCAAACCGTTTGACAATCGCCGCGCCGATAAAGCTTTTCCCTAAGCCAACGACATCGGAGACGAAACAGCCGCCGTAGTCACGGATAATTTTGATGGCTTGGTTAACGGCTACTTTTTGGAAGTCGGCGAGTTGTTCGATGGTTTCGCGGTTACTGGTATTCCCGATAAGTAACCGCATTTGGTTGATAGTGTTGAGACGGGGGGCGATGGCGATGAAACCAGAAAGGAAGAAATAACCGACAGCAAAATGGGCGGCGTCTGAGGAGTCGAGGATACAGTTAATACTGTCTACCAGTTTTTGGTTGCGGTTGTCGATGATATCGTGAGTTGGCATTTGTTATTTGTTATTTGTCATTCGTCATTTGTCATTTGTCATTTGTCATTTGTCATTTGTCAAAGCCAGTAGTAGCGTCACTCAGCTAATTTGGTTCGTAGTGAGGGCTTTAGCCCTAATCTGGGGAACAATTCCCCGATAATCTGATTTTACAATAAAGAGAAGTTTCTCCCCAAGGGGAATAATACGATGGTACTGTCCGACTACTTACCCCCTCTCCAAGAGTAGAAAAGCACTGTCTTTACTGTGCTACACCGTTTTGGCAAGTGCTGTAAACATGAAAAGCGCTGTAATCAAAGTCCCCCTTTTGAAGGGGGATTTAGGGGGATATAAATGGCTGAGGTGTAAGTTTAGGGAGAAGGATTCTGGGATTTAGGAGTTTATGGTCAAGGATACCAATGTTACTGAAAAGGGGGTTATAGGAGCGCACATTTTCCCATGATGAAATAATACCTGAAATCACAACCTAAATCAAGCGATTCATGGGATTTGTTTGGCATGGTGAGAAAGCCAGATAACTTGGTGGGTTATGACGGCGCGTTCATTCAAGGGTTTGTTGTATTAATTAAGCATCGTCTCACTCCCGATGGCGGTTGAAGGGTAAGTTTAGGGAGAAGAAGTCTGAGACTTAGAAGTTGATGGTCGAGACTGCTAATGTTCTTGAATAGGGGGTTAAAGGAGCGCACATTTT
>NZ_JAVJQP010000161.1:0-74607 GCF_040218875.1 Coleofasciculus sp. D1-CHI-01 | reverse complement strand
GTTCACTTCGCCAATGTTATGAAGGGTTTATTGTTCTAGACACTCTTCCTACCCATCAGAACTGTTTAATCTAGAACCGTAGAGTTCAAGGCTAGTGAAGCACCTTGAAGTACCTATATATTCCTTCATAACGTAGCTATTTCTAGCTGAGGCTAATCAACAAGAGCGCTTTTACACGCCCCGCTTCTATCCGTTAAGGATGAAGCGTGGGTTGTTGACAGGCAAAATAGGCAAGTCCGAAGCAGACGAAGGCATTCGCCATTAAGAACAGACGCGCCCCAATCCCACTTCCTAACCACAGCAGACTGGGAGACATTACCGCACTTACCGCCAAACAACTGGCAACACCCAAGGCTGAACCAATCGCCACCCATTTCCATTGGGGGTGTCCCAGGAACAATGCGATTAAGATAAAAGGAATCAGCACACTGGCAAAAATGGGATTTAATAAACTACTGCCTTGAATCGCAGTACCCAGTTCCGGAATCGAACTGCCCATGACTCGTAGGGGCCACTGGGGTAAGTCAAAGATATAGAAGCCGCGCAGGAAAAATAATCCCGAACTTCCAGCCACTAACCCTGTGGTCAAACTCCAGCCAAAGGACAAATAGTTCCGTAAGAACCACGCCAAGAGGTAGGAACCCAGAACCATGAGAACTTTCGGCAGCAGTGCAACTGCACCACCATCAATCCAGAACCGCAGATTCAGATAACCGCTATCGCGCAACCAACGGAAGAAATCACGGAAGGTAATTTGTCCCTTCGTCGCCAATTGCACGGCACCTGAGGCATCTAATTGCCCAGCGCCAAAGTGGTTGAGGGGATCATCTTCAATCTGGCGGCTGGATTGTTGGAGAACGCTGAATATTTCATCGGGATCATTGATCCCACTGGCTTTCACCAAAGCTGCTACCCCAGCAACGTGGGGGGCTGCCATACTGGTTCCCTGAAAGCCAGAAAACATGGCAGTTTTGGTTTTGGGATTAATGGTTTCTTGGACAATCTTACCCGCTTCACTACCACCAGGGGCAGAAATGTCAACCCCTGCACCATAGTTGGAATAGGGGGCTTTCACGCCAGCGGAATCCACAGCGGAAACACCCAGAACATGGGGATAACGGGCGGGATAGGAGGCGGAATTTTGGTTAGCATTCCCTGCTGCTGCAATAATCGCCACACCTTTGTTATAGGCATAGTCGATCGCTTCTTGCATCAGTTGACTTTCACCGCCACCGCCTAAGCTCATATTGATCACATCCGCGCCATTATCAGCGGCGAATTTAATCGCTTCGGCGATATCGGAAATTGTACCACCGCCACCCGCACTCAATACTTTTAAGGGCATGAGACTGGCTTCGTAGGCTACGCCAGCCACCCCATAACTATTATTGGTGGATTGAGCAATGGTTCCAGCAACGTGAGTCCCGTGACCATTATCATCGAAGGCATCAACTCTATCGTTTACGAAGTCGTACCCTTCCACCAGTTTGGTATCTTTGAGATCAGGAACCGGACTAACCCCAGTGTCAATCACCGCTACCGTAATCCCACTTCCCCGCGTCTCATCCCAGGCGGCTTCCACGTTAATGCTGCGAAGATTCCATTGCTGACTATAGCTGGGGTCGTTGGGAACAAAAAACGTACTGTAGATGTAGTTGGGTTCAATATATTCGGTGTCTTTCGCCAGTTCTGAGCGTTTGAGCTGACGCAGGACTTGTTTATCTCCCTCCAAAATGTAAATATTGTCAACGTCAGAGAATTCGCTATTGAGTCGCGGTGTCACGCCGTATTTTTGCGCGATCGCGTCCACCTCAGCGCTAATCTCTGTGGCGGGAATATCTTCCCGGAAATCCAGTACAATTGAGCCAAATTCCCCCTGATTTGCCAACCCTTTAAAGTTGAACAGGGCAAAACCTAGCCCAATCACAAACAAACACAGTAACAAAAACTTTTTCATTGGCAACTCATCCACTATCGTGCCAGTTTAACCTCTACCATAACTTATTGGTCATTGGTCATTGGTCATTCGTCAGGGAATAGGGAATAGGGAATGGGCAATAGGGAATGGGCAATAGGGAATGGGCAATAGGCTATAGAAATTTTGTCTCCCATCTTCCCCATCTCCCCCAGCTTCCCCCGCTTCCCCCGCTTCCCCCGCTCCCCCAGCTCCCCCAGCTCCCCCAGCTCCCCCAGCTCCCCCAGCTCCCCCAGCTCCCCCAGCTCCCCCAGCTCCCCCAGCTTCCCCTGCTCCCCATCACCCGCCACCTTGGTAGAACAGCTCCAGAAATCGGAAAAATTTCTCACATAAGTTGCGATCGCGTGCGCCTGCTTCCATCTCCTTGGTAATCTCCTCTATGGCTTGCATCCAGTAGGGGCGATCGCTTGAGGGTTCATTCCGGGTGCGATGGAGTCGCTTACTGATAATGGCATCGGCGATGTTGACAAGCTGGAAAACTTGGACAATAAATGGAATTTCATCACCCTTGAGTCCCTTAGGATAGCCGGTGCCATTGAGTCGTTCTTGATGAGACAAGACAAGAGGGACAAATTCTTTCAATCCCGGAAGCTGCTTGCAGATCAAAGCCGACACTTCCGGATACTCGCGAATTTTTACCCAATCCTGTTCGCTTAAGGAACCGGGATTGAGTAAAATCGAGTCGGGAATGCTGAGTTTGCCTAAGCCATGACAGTAACTCAGGAAAACAAGCTGGCGCAGTTGGGTTTTTTCTAATTTCAGCCAGCGCCCAAAATGTAAGCACATCGTTCGCAGACGATAGCAGCGTAAACCAGCCGTGACGTTTCGAGCCAGCTGGATTTGTTCAAGAAAATTTAAGATATCGGCGTCGCCGGGGCGAAGCATTCCACTTCAGAATGAGTTTAGGTTACTTTTATTGTTGCATTGTTGTTGAGGTTGGTGATCCCCAACTCACGTTATGCTAACGCTTTTGGATATAGACCAGTCAGTTGGGTCAGATGGAAGGTTGTGTAGCGTTTATACAGTAGAGGGGTTGATTGCTACGTCCTTAACCCTACCATAAGGATGGATACAATCGGAATTGTGTATTTAATTCTTGTATGTTTTTATTTCTCTCCAAGTTACTCCCCTTATTTGTGTATCCATTAGGACTTGCTTGCGTACTCATGGTTGTGGCGTTAGTCTTGTCCTGGAAACGCCCCCGCTTGGTTCCTATCCCCATCGCCCTAGGATTGATCATCTTATTAGTCGCCAGTAACGGTTGGGTTGCCAATAGCATGGTTCAATCCCTAGAATGGCAGCATATTCCACCCACAGAGTTACCCCAGGCGGAAGCGATCGTGATTTTGGGTGGGGCGACGCGATCTGCCATTCCACCGCGCCCTGCACCGGATTTAAATGAAGCAGGCGATCGCGTTTTCTATGGGGCGCAGCTTTATCAGGAAGGGAAAGCCCCTGTAATTATTGCCTCTGGAGGGCGGATTGAGTGGCGGGGTGGGGGTTCTCCAGAATCAGCGGATATGGCTCAAATCTTAGAAATGATTGGCGTTCCCTCTTCAGCAATTTTGCAAGATCCGGCGTCTCTGAATACCCATCAAAATGCCGTCAATGTACGGCAAATTTTACAGCAGGAAGGGATACAGCAGGTATTATTAGTTACCTCTGCCATGCATATGCCTCGCGCCCTACGGATTTTTGTGCGTCAGGGGATTGAAGCGATTCCAGCACCGACTGATTTTTTGGTCACTCAACAAGAACTGAATGAACCTAATAGTAGTTTAGCGGCTATTTTATTAAATGGTTTGCCAGATGCTCAAAATTTAGATATGACGACCCGGGCGATTAAGGAATATATTGGTACAGCCGTTTATTGGCTACGAGGATGGTTATAGCCCCGATAAGTGAAGGGCGGGTTTTGCTCTTCACTTATCGGTGAGAAGCTTACCTGAGTGCCTAAACCCGCCCCTACAATATGACTTATTATTTATTACTTAATTAAAGGTAATTTTACCGTAAAGGTTGTGCCAACACCAATCTCGCTTTTGACTGTTATCTCACCCTTGTGTAAATCAACACATTTTTTAACAATTGATAATCCTAACCCGGTTCCGGCAATCGTTCCTACATTTCCGGCGCGACTAAAGGATTCAAACAATTTCGATTGGTCGGCTTCGGGAATACCGATTCCCTGATCCTGCACCTGGAACACAACCTGGTTTTCTTCACAGCTCAAAGTCAGCGTAATTTTACCCCCCTGCGGTGAATACTTAATCGCATTCGAGAGCAAGTTAGTAATCATTTGTCGTAGTAATTTAGGGTCGAAATTAGCGCATTCACAACTCCCGTGATGCGTAAAAAATAACTGATGTTTCTCATCTACAGTAATTTGTAATCCTTCAACGATTTCTTCAAAAAAGCTAACTAAGTCAAGAGGTTCTGGGTTTAACTCGACCTTCTCAAGTTCTGCCCTGTTAATAAACAAGACATCTTCTACTAAAGCGGTTAGATGTTTAACCGATGTCTGAATCCGCTGAAAATGTTTGCGTTGCTTTGCTGCATCCAATTTATGGAGATACCGTTCCAGAATTTCGGCAGATGAGTTAATTGTTGTCAATGGCGTGCGGTATTCATGGGAAACGGTAGAAATAATTCGGGATTTGAAATGGCTGAGTTCTTGTTCTTGAGCCAGCGCCAGACGCAACTGAGATTCTAAGGTTCGTAATTGATCATTAGCTTGTTGGAGTTCACTGGTTCGTTCAGCGACGCGATGTTCGAGTTGTTCATTTGCCTGTTGTAATTGTTGCTCTTTTTGATTGAGTAATTGGATTGTTTTAGCCCGTTCAATCGCATAGCGGATAGAACGCACTAATAAGTTACTGTCAAAATCACCCTTGACTAAATAATCTTGCGCTCCTTTCTGAACCGCAATTGTGGCTAGCGATTCATCTTCTAATCCGCTGAGAATAACAATGGGAATAGTGGGAAATTGATTGTACACCTGCTCAACGGTTTCTAAGCCGAAACTGTCGGGTAATGACAAATCCAATAAGATGACATCATAAGCATCTTGATCCCTCGGCTGTAGTACCTCTTGCAAACAGCGATGGTGAGTAATTTGGAACGGAGTTGACTTGACAAAATCAAGGAATTCTGTGATTAAATCAGCATCGCCGAGGTCATCTTCAATGAGTAAGACTCGGATAGGAGCGGTGTACATGGTAATTATTTGGGTGGAAGTTTGACAACGGTAAACCAGAAGTTTTCGATGGATTCGACAATTTTGATAAAGTCCTGCATACCCAGAGGTTTTGATACATAGCAGTTCGCACCCAAGTTATAGGACTTAAGAATATCGTCCTCAGCATCAGACGTGGTTAAAACCACCACAGGGATGCGTTTAAAGTAGTTGTCACCTTTAATATCTTGGAGTACCTCACGCCCATCTCGACGGGG
This sequence comes from Coleofasciculus sp. D1-CHI-01, assembly GCF_040218875.1. NCBI lineage: Bacteria > Bacillati > Cyanobacteriota > Cyanophyceae > Coleofasciculales > Coleofasciculaceae > Coleofasciculus > Coleofasciculus sp. D1-CHI-01. Next base: position 69,179 of record NZ_JAVJQP010000161.1, on the reverse strand, counting down.
TAGATTGAGATCCAGGAGAATTAAGTCTGGCGAGATAGCCTGAGTATATTTACCTTCTTGTCGTAAGTAAGCCAGCGCCTCAACTCCATCCCTGACACTATTGAGATTAATCTGTAATTTGGCATCTTCTAGGGCTTCTTCAATTAAGTCAATATCCCCCGGGTCATCTTCAACTAGGAGAATTTCAATCGCTTTAGTTACTGGGTTCATCAAGCAGGTCATAACATACAGTGTTTGTGGATAATTTTCGCACTATTCCCAATTTATGACAGAGTTCCCAAAATCTGGAGAAAACTAACGTTATTTGTCATTTGTCATAGAACAGTGAACAGTGAACAGTGAACAGTGAACAGGTAAGGTATAATTTTGAGTTAACTTCCCCTGCTCCCCCTGCTCTCCCTGCTCCCCCTGCTCCCCCTGCTCTCCCTGCTCCCCCTGCTCCCCCTGCTCTCCCTGCTCTCCCTGCTCCCCCTGCTCCCCCGGCTCCCCCAGCTCCCCCTGCTCTCCCAGCTTCCCCAGCTCCCCCATCTCCCCTACACGGCGGGTAGTGTAAAGTAAAACGTGCTACCTTGTCCTAATTCCGATTCTACCCAGATTTGTCCGCCGTGACGTTCGACAATTTTTTTGCAGACGGCGAGTCCAATCCCTGTCCCTGGATACTCTTCCCGGTAATGTAGGCGCTGGAAAATGACAAAGATGCGATCGCGATACTGGGCTTCCATTCCCATACCATTATCCTGAACCGCAATCTGCCAAAATTGCCCCTCTCGTGTCGCGGTGATGTGGATGCGAGGCGACTGTTGGGTACGGAATTTAATCCCATTGGTAATCAGGTTTTGCAGCAGTTGCGCCATTTGTGTCGAATTGGCGTTAACTGTTGGTAAGGAATCGGCGGTAATTACCGCCTTATTTTCTTTAATCAGAGGACTTAAATCTGCCAGGGTTTTCTTAAGAATGTGTCCCAAATCCGTGGGTTCGGGAATCAGTTCCGGTTTGCTTACCCGTGAATAGGTTAACAAGTCGCTAATCAGGCTTTGCATTCTCTGTGTTGCATCAGTAATATAGGCGATATATTTATCAGCGCGTTCGTCAAGTTGACCCCGGTAACGTTTCACCAACAAATCACTGTAACTCCTAATTTTTCGCAGCGGTTCTCGCAAATCATGGGAGGCGACATAAGCAAACTGTTCTAAGTCTTGGTTAGAACGGGCTAAATCCGCGATCGCGGCTTTGAGTTCTTGTCTGGCTTGTTTGCGTTCGGTAATATCTCGACATAAGGCTAAAATGCGACAGCCCTCGTCGGTGTCGATAACTCTGGCATTCACCTCAATCGGTATAATTTTACCATTAGGATGACAATAATCAACCTCTAAATTTTGCACTAATCGTTCCGCTAACGCTTTTTGCACTTCCGCCGCATTTCGTTCTAAATCATAAGGCGCTGTCCAATCTAGAACCGTTTTTCCCAGAATATCGGATACATTACAATGTCCCGTGACGCGACTATATTCCTGATTCGCATCCAGCACTCTACCCTGTTGATCAAGCACCACATAACCCGTCTGCGTGGTATCAATTAATGCCCGATATTTCGCTTCACTTTGCTGTAAGGCTTCTTCGGCGCGTTTGCGATCCGTGATATCACTAATTGAACCCGCCATTCGCGTTGGTTTACCCGTTTCATCCCAAATGGCTTGCGCCCTCGCGTAAATCCAGCAATAGTCCCCAGATTTTTGGCGGAGGCGATATTCTATGGCATAAGGAACGTGATTCTCTAAGTGATCTTGCATCGCCGCCATGACGCGATCGCGATCGTCTGGATGGACTCGGGATTCCCAGAAATTATAATGATTTTCGCCTTCTTGTTCTTCATAGCCTAAAATCTGTTTAAACCGGGGTGAAAAATAAACCTCTCCCGTACTAATATTCCAATCCCATAATCCATCGCCTGACCCCCGAACCGCTAAAATAAATCGCTCTTGCGTTTCTCGTAATGATGTTTCTATGTCCTTTCGCTGTACAATTTGAGCGGCTAAATCATCGTTGATTTGCTTCATTTTGGTGGGACTGGGTAAGCTTAAGGCTTGCGGGAGCATCGGGATTATTACCAAAGCTGTGTAAATAGAAATAATCGCGGTTATGGCTTTAATCAATCCCGATATCCAATAGATAGGATACCAAAGGGTCACAATTCCGATTAAATGAGTTGTACCACAGCTAATGATAAAGGCACTAAATAACCAAAATACTCCTTTAAAGGGTACATCTTGCCGCTGTTGAATAAAGTACAGCAGCGTAACCGGAATCGAATAGTAGGCTAAGGCAATAAAACCATCGGCAATAACATGCAGTCCGACTAAATTCGTTTGCCAGAGATAACAATGTCCGTGGGGAATATACATAATGGTCATTTGTCATTTGTCATTTGTCATTCGTCCTTCGTCATTTGTTGCAGATGACTCTTACTCTATAGGGGCGGGTTTAGAGATATCAGGGTGAAAACCTTCCCGTTAGTGGTAAAACCCGCCCCTACAACTGTCATAATTTTTCCCATCTCCCCCATCTTCCTCATCTCCTCTACACAACAGGTAGAGTAAAGTAAAATGTACTTCCCTGACCTAATTCTGACTCAACCCAAATTTTTCCGCCGTGACGTTCCACTATTTTTTGACAAATAGCTAACCCAATCCCTGTACCTGGATACTCTTCTCGGTAATGTAGGCGTTGAAAAATGGCGAAAATGCGATCACTATAGCTGGGATCAATGCCAATCCCATTATCTTGAATGGAAATCTGCCAAAAATCATCCTGACAGTCAGCCTTAATATCAATTTGTGGCGGCTGTTCGCGGCGAAATTTAATCGCGTTGGCAATTAAATTCTGCAAGACTTGCCTAATTTGTAAGGGATTTGCTTGCACAATGGGCAGCAGCGTGGTATTTATAATTGCCTGATTTTCTTCAATCGCTGGACTTAAATCCGTTAACGTCTGCTGAATAATTTCACCTAAATCAGTTGGTTCTAAAATGAGTTCATTGCGGCTGACTCGTGAATAGGTCAATAAATCCGTAATTAACGCCTGCATCCGGATAACGCTATCGGTAATATAGCTGAGATATTTATCCGCCCGTTCATCCAATTGACCCTGATAGCGTTTCACCAATAAATCACTATAACTCCTAATTTTCCGCAGGGGTTCTCGCAAATCGTGGGAGGCGACGTAGGCAAATTGTTCTAATTCTTGGTTAGAACGTTGAAGCTGTTGATTCAATTGCTGGAGTTCTTCCTCAGCCTGCTTACGTTCTGTCTGATCCTGCACCAGAGACAGAATAGAAACGACAGCGTTTGATTCATCAAACAACACAGAGTTATACCACTGGCAATATAATACATTGCCATCCTTAGTTAGATTACGGTTCTCAATAATCTCAGGTGGCGATTCTGGATTCAATAGGTTTAAAGCTTTCTGATGGACAAAATCTAGGTCATTCGGGTAAACAAATTGCCAATCATTCAACTGTTTGCCCAGAACCTCCTCCGCCTTCCAGCCAAAAATACGCTCGGCTTGTTTTGACCAACCCTGGACACGAAACTGACTATCCCACTCTATCACTCCCAAGGGGGAATTTTCGACATGAAATCGTAATTGTTTATGGGCATTTTCTAACTCAGCCGTTCGCTGTTTTACCCGCTGTTCTAAGTCTTCATTGGTTTGACGCAGGACATCCTCAACCCGTTTATAGTCAGTAATATCTTCAGCGATACCGAGAAACAGTTTTGGTAATCCTGCAACCGTTCGAGAAAAAACCGTCTCTCGACTCCGCAGCCAGCGCCATTCTCCATTAGCATGTTTCATCCGATACTCAAGCGTGAGATGATCATCCTCGGTAAGCGTCGTCAAGTGCTTTTGATGTTCTAGAATGTGAGGAATATCCTCTGGATTTACCAGATGAGACATAAAATTTGTACCGATATCTTGAATATCTTGGGGTGTATACCCTAACAGTTCAACCGTAGAACGATTGGCATAAACATTGCGTTGTTCTATCACATCATAGAGGTACAAGATACCGGGTACTGTATCCGCGATGCGTTGACTAAAGTGCTGACTGTCGCGCAAGGATTGTTCGGCTTGTTTCCGAATACTAATATCACTACCAATTCCCAAAAATCCGACAATGTGGTTATCGGAGTTATATAAAGCGGTAATCGAGAGTAAAACCGGAAAGCGACTCCCATCGTGGCGAATATAAGTCCATTCTCGTTCATCAATTTCTCCCCGACGAGCTTTGGTGATAAATGTCTCAAATCCAGGTTGAATCGGAGTATTAAGTTCTTGGCAAAGTTCGCGCGATCGCTCTACAATTTCTTCAGGGTCATGAAACAGAGCAGGTGTGGTTTTACTAACAACGTCTGACGCCGAATAACCGAGCCATTTCTCAGCGGCTCGATTAAAGGTAGAAATCGTACCATCAACAGTAGTAGAGATAATCGTATAATTGGCGCTATCTAAAATCGCTTGATTTAAAGTCGCCAATTCTCGCAGCGCCTTTTCCGCCTGTTTACGCTCTGTGATATCCTGACCTGTAGCAATTACATACTCAACAGCCCCCTGTTCATTCAAACAAACCGTATCCATCCACGCAATCCAGCGCCAGTCTCCATCCCGCGTCACCCAGCAGCTTTCACAGGGTTGGGGAAAATTATCGGGGATTAAGTTATCAAAAATGGCTTGAATTGAGGCTACATCTTCCGGTAAGATTAATAAATCCCAAGCATATTTACCTTGAACTTCCTGGCGCAAATAACCCGTTAACTGTTCACAGGCGTGATTGAAATAAACAATTCGTCCTTGAGCATCCAGAACAATAACCAACGCGCCGATTAAATCCAACAGCGCTGCGGTTAAGTCGGGTTGTTCCTTGAGGGCGTTAAGCGGAAGGGATTCGGGGGTGAGTAATGGTTGACTCATGAACATCCTTAGGCAAAAGCGGGATTAGCGTGACGGCTATACTAAAGTATTCCCGTTTCGCTTAGGGGATGTATCATATTGGGGTTAATTGGGGATTGGGGACATGTAGAGACGTGCCATTTTAATCTGTAGGGGCGGGTTTGACTATTATCGTTTCTTCCCTCACCCATATGCAACTAAACCCGCCCCTCACATCTTGCACCTATAGCTGTCTTCCCGCCTTGGGTTTAAACCCAAGGAACAATTTGATGAATTAACCTTACGTCCAGAAACTGTAGGGGCGCAAAGCTTTGCGCCCGATTCAATGGTAAAATCTATTCCACAATTTTAGCTGTGTAACGCCGCCATCGTGAGGAGAGTGAAGCGTAACGCAGCTTTGTTCAAGGCTGATTCTGGCTCTTGACTTCTCCTCGGATTTTCAACCTCAGTCATTTTTCCATAGCGTTAACAGAAACGCCAGATTTTGTTCCGCCTTTAAAGCGTGGGGCGCATTCGCCTCCATTGAAATAAAAACGCCCGGTTCTAATTGAATCTCCTTACCCTCCAAAGTAAAGAGCCCCTTTCCTTCAATCACATTAATTGTGGCGTTACGAGGTGACGTATGTTCAGAAATACTCGTGTCCGCCGCTAGACAGAACAACGTGTGGTCACACTGGTCATCTTTATGAATAACTTTACTCACTACACCTCCTTCAGGATATTCTATGCGATCGCGCAGTTGCAATGAAAACGATGATTGGCTGGGAATTTGACTGGTCATGATGAATTTCTCCTATGGCACAATTTAAATAAGATATCCTATATTAGCGAGAATAAAGGGCGACCCGATAAAATTTAATGAATTTGAATTGTTAATTTAGGTGAGCAGGTCACCCCGACACATCTATCCTTGGTATTATTGATATTTGTTTCTGGCGGGGGTAACGAATGCGCGAAGCCTTCTGGGGAAATATGCAAACATCTTTGAGTTAACTTTATATCGAATACTTATGGTTGATCCTATTCAGCGATACTTTTCTTTGCTTCTAACGCTTGGTAGATTCCTGCTGGTATTACTCCTATTCCAAGCCACCTTCCTGACTCCGCCAGCCGTTGCTGTACTGCGACAACACCAAGACGCGCCGGGAATCATGCGCTATCACTCCCAGGAGTCGTTGAAAGATAAATCCGGACGAACTTGGCAGGTGGTTCTATTCAAAAAAATCATACCAGGTCAGTCAACGCGCCTGAATCTGCGGTTAGTCGGCTTTCCGGCTATGGCTGAGTTTACCCATCCCCAATTGCTGGAAATTGCCACAGCAGGGGGGAAACTGCTCACCGCCCCTGATGTATTTGCTCAAGCCGCGCCTGCGCCTAATGTTGGTCAGTATGATGTTACCGATGTCTTTGCCAAATTACAAGCTGATGAATCTCTGATCCTTTCCATATCCCTCAATCATGGACAACCCCTCTCCTTAACTATTCCCAAATCTCTAGTTATCGAGTGGCAATTATTGATCACAGAAATCGAGACAGATCCCCCTGACTTTTCACGTCATCTAGAAAAATCAATATCAAACCTAATCCCCCAGCCCCCTTCCCTTTTAGATCCCCCTCTTCCCTTCAAAAGGGGGAGAGTTAAAAGCCTCTCTCCTTGTAGGAGAGAGGTTTGGAGAGAGGTTTTTCAGATCCCGACCAAAAGTAAGACAGATCCCCGACTTCTTCAAGAAGTCGGGGATCTTGCTTAAGGCTGCACTTCATCAACCACCAAATCTGCTGTAAGTAGAATGTTCTGTAGTAGATTAACATCAAGGAATCCAAACTTGTGCCTGTCCCCTATTTTCTAGTCATCGTATGAACGCCATCCCAATAATCGGGAGGAGGATTATTCTGATAATGTTTAGCCCGTTCAATATGAATCAAAACTGGCTTATCATTAGGTTCAAGTTGATAGGCTTGTTCAAAATAAACAATTGCCTTCGAGAAGTCGCGACTTATGTATGCCTGACGCCCTTTAGCATACAGAGCTAAAAATTTGTGGGTTTTATCATTAAGAGGGGTATCGATATCTTGAATCAAATGATAAATGCTGACCGCTTGGTTTTTCCCCTTCACGCGGATTTTATCGAGTTCCCGCACCCACACATTATGGCGACAGAGGTTATAGGTATATTCACTAATGATAATATCGCAACCGTACTCTTTCGTAATACTTTCCAGGCGGGCGCTGAGGTTCACGCCATCGCCGATAACCGTGTAGTCCATGCGTTTGTGGGAACCAATATTACCCGACACCACTTCTCCCGAACTAATTCCAATCCCAATATGAATTAAAGGTTGACGATTTCGCATCCGAGGTTCATTAAACTTGGCTAAACGCCAACGCATATCTAAGGCGGATTGAACCGCCATCCAGCCATGATTTTCTTTTAACGCCAAGGGAGCGCCAAAAACTGCCATCAGTGCATCACCAATAAATTTATCTAAGGTTCCTTTATGCTCAAATACCGATTCGACCATTGTTTCAAAGTATTTATTCAGTAGCGATACAACTTCCGACGCTCCCAAATTTTCGGTTAAAGTCGTATACCCCCGAATATCTGAAAATAAAATAGTGACATCCTTTTTACTCCCCTGCATCAGCGCATCTTCACCTAAGGCTAAGACTTCATCCGCCACCTCTGGAGTCATGTAGCGATACATGGTTGTTTTCAGCCGCTTTTCTCGACTAATATCTTCTAATACAACCAGACCCCCTCGCACCATTCCTTGGGGATTGGTTAGCGGATTAACTGTTAAATTAATACTCCGCTCAATCGGTTGAATTTGCTGTTTAGACAGGTAACCTAAATATCCAGAATTATCATCATCTTCATTCCACAAACTATAGGTTTTTGGGTCATCGCTTTTAGGAATAGCTAGGAGATAAAGATGAGTATCATCATGGGATTGGCAATAGGGGGGAGTATTCGGTATTTCTATGTCTTCCAGGGGACATTGAAACAGACCGACCATTAAATTTTGTTCGGGAAGGTAATGCTTCGCCCCCGTAGTTAGGCTGTCTTGTAAGCGGAATTGGAGATGTTCAATGGGTACAACCTCCCAGACGTAGCGATTGGTAAGTTTTTCCTCCCACAACTGACGGTTGCGATTGTCGAGTTGTTGTAAGGGACATCCCAGTAATCCTAGCGCCGCATCATTAATTGTCACAATTCGTCCCTGCATATCGGTAGAAATAACCGCATCAGAAAGGCTTTGCAGGATATCTTTTTGATATTGCTTTTCGAGCAGAACATTTTCAAAAAGTTTGGCATTCTCTAGGGCAATTCCAGCTTGAATATTAAATGCCCGCATAAACTCTTCATCGGAGGTGGTGAAGCTACCTTGATTCTTGTTGATCAATTGAGTCACACCAATTAATTCGCCACCCGAGTTAAAGACAGGCATACAGAGAATATTACGGGTGACATAGCCTGTTTTTTTGTCCGTCGTTGGATCAAAGCGAGGATCTTTATAGGCATCGGCAATATTCAACGGTTGACCCGTAGACGCCACATAACCTGCAATTCCTCGATTGGCTGAGATCCGGATTTCCATCATCTCTTTGCCATCAGCCGTCGCCACCTTACTCCACAGTTCCCCATCATCTTTACTTAGCATAAATAACGTGGAGCGGTCTGCTTTCATTAACTCCCGCGCTTGATCCATGACTAGACGCAGTGTAGCTTCTAGGTCTAAACTTTGACCCAGGTACTGAGTTGCCTTCAGGAGGGCGGCTGCACCACGTTGGTTACGGGCTGCCATGTAGAACGATTGGCAGGTTTCTAGGATAATGCCAATCGAGGCGGCAAAGTCACGGAAGCGCTGTTCATCTTCTTCGTCAAACGGTACACCCCCAGCTTTATTCAACAACTGCACGACAGCGACAATCTTTTTATTGCTACTGACAATGGGCATACACAAGAGTGAATTGGTATGATAGCCCGGAGATTCGTCAACTTCAGGATTAAACAGGGGATGGTTATAGGCTTTGGTGATATTGAGTGATTCGCCCGTCGTCGCCACATGACCCGCTAAACCCACATTTAGGGGAATGCGAACCTCCTTGGCGGCGTTGTCCTCACCAGAGGGAATTTTTGCCCAAAGCTGGTCTTTGTCACCATCAACGAGGAAGATAGTAGTACGCTCAGCTTGTAGGAGTTGACCGATTTTTAGGGTAAATGCCTCCATCACCTGCTCCAGCATGGTTTCCAGCGCTTCATGGTTAATCATTTCCAGCGCCCGCAGAAATTGCTGAAATTCAGCGGTGATGAAGTCCAGTAAGCAGATAAATTCGGGAAGGGATAGGTCTTTAACTCGATGAGTTAAAACGCTCGTGCGATTGAGTTGGGTTAACTGGGTCAATGTAGCAAGAACGCTACCGGCATTAGACAGTGTCATAGTATTCGCTGTTGAACAGCTACTTTTTGCTCTGGCTGTCAGACGCACGCTCATGCACGTCTGGTTGACTGTTTCAGTCGGGCGATTTAAAACAAATAAGCGCAGCGATATCGGTGAACGTTGAAAAACGCTTCCGTTTTCAGTTAGTTTAGACCAATCTCAATTTTAGATACATTTATCTGTCTGAGTTGTTATTTGTTTTATATCCTTTGTCATTCACTCTTACCTCTATTGTCTCATCTTTCTGCCCTCGCCCCATGACCAGACGGACTTCTGCTGGCTGAGTTGAGGATTGCCCTTAAATCATTCTGCATCCAGTTATAGCCTTACTAAGGCAGGTTAGGACATTTTCTACTGTTGCCTGTTGCCTGTTCCCCGTTCCCTGTTGCCTGTTCCCCGTTCCCTGTTCCCCGTTCCCTGTTCCCCGTTCCCTGTTCCCTGACCAATGACCACTGACGACTGGCTATGAAAAAATACCCAAGTAATATCTTGCTTCAGGTTGTCATCGCGATCTGGTGGCTTCCTGCTCAAAACCCGTCGAGAAGTCAAAGATACACCTGAAGCAAGTCTCATTCATTCCTATTTGGCGAATTGTCGGGGAAAAGGTGGAGCAATAAACGGCACACTATAATCGTTGATTGGTGTTGAGATACATGGATTCCTTGCCGATAATGCAGTAACATAAAACCCATGGGGGATCATCTCTCAATGTCATGTAACTACGAGAGGGAATAGCGTGTCTCACACTATTGTTACCGAAACCTGCGAAGGGGTTGCAGATTGCGTCGATGCTTGTCCAGTTGCTTGCATTCACCCTGGTCCGGGCAAAAATGTCAAGGGGACAGACTGGTATTGGATTGATTTCGATACCTGCATCGATTGTGGTATATGTTTACAGGTATGTCCTGTAGAAGGCGCGATCGTTCCGGAAGAGCGACCGGAGTTACAAAAAACGCCCCAATAAATTAGGGCTTGCTGAATAAGTCTTGTGGTGAGGGGGAGCAGGGGGAGCTGGGGGAGCAGGGGGAGCTGGGGGAGCAGGGGGAGCTGGGGGAGCAGGGGGAGCTGGGGAAGCTGGGGAAGGTAAATGATCAATAACTAGAAAAGAGTTTTATCTGTAGGGGCGGGTTTCACTACTATCGTTTTTTGCCCACTCTAATGTCACTAAACCCGCCCTGTCTAAGTGACGAATGACGAATGACGAATGACGAATGACGTAGCTTGCTTCTCAAGGGCAGCGAGTTCTCCACCGTTCACGTTAATTGTGTCCACCCACTTAAAATGAATGTCGCTGACTTTAGAGTTTGTAGTCAGCGCTTTAGCCGCTTCTGGCACGCTTCGTGCCTACTACGAACCCAGCTTAAGAAAACTGTATACTCTGCAAACTAGAGACGCCAGCAATATCCGTCAGGTTGTATTGCAGGGGCGTAATCGCAATATAGTTTTCCTTAACGGCTTGAACATCGGTAGGTAAATCGGGGGGAAGATGGGAATGAGGCGGTTGTTCTATATCCTCAATCACTTCACCCGCTAACCAATAATAGGTTTTACCCCGTGGATCAACTCGTTTCTCAAAGCTATCAAAATAGCGACGAATTCCTTGACGGGTAACCTTAACCCCAGCAATTTCCGCCTGACTCACGGGCGGTACATTAACATTAAGTAACATGACTTTAGCTAGGGGTGCACCAGAGAGTCGCTCAATCAGGCTTTTGGCAAACGTGGCTGCAACATGAAACTCCTTTGACGTATAGCTAGTCAGACTGAAGGCAATACTGGGAATTCCTTCTAAAACCCCTTCCATGGCGGCGGAAACCGTGCCAGAGTAAAGGATATCAGTGCCTAAGTTAGAACCGTGGTTAATCCCCGATAGGACGAAATCGGGAGGACTATCAATTAAGGCTCCCAATGCTAACTTGACACAATCTGAGGGAGTTCCGGAACAAGACCAAGCTTTAACCGCCGGGTGAAAAATCGTATCAACTGCTTCGGCGCGAATAGGATCATGGAGGGTTAAACCATGACCTGTTGCCGATCGCTCTCGATCTGGACAAACGACGGTAACATCATGACCCGCTTGTGCCAGTGTATCAGCCAAGGTGCGAATCCCCAAGGCAAAAATTCCGTCATCGTTGCTGATCAGCAATTTCATCAAATTCCGTGTGACTCCTGACTACTTAGTCATCGAACGAACTATCCCCTTGTACTTCCAGCAATTCTTCCCAAGAACAACCAAACGTTTCCTTTATCCTGCACACAGTATCCATGTTTACCTTGCCCAAGGATTGCAGGGCGTAACGCCTAACGGTGCTATAGGTGACACCAGAACGCAAGCTCAATTCGTTGAGGCTCCAGTCTTTTTCCTGACACAGCTCTTTAACTCTGACTCTAACTCGGTACATATCCTTTAGCTTATGAGCATTTATGTACCAGAACTAGAGGTTAAATGCTACAGCTTAAGCAATTAAGCGTTGACGAATAAGTTTTGACGCTATAGTATATAATCATCTTTGGCAAACAAAAAAAGCAATTGCCCAGAGTGCTAAGCGCTTACTAGGCAATCGCCGTCCCTACCCAAACGGGGGTAATTAACCCAGATTTAGTATTACTTATGGTACAGCATAAGCCCCACCAAAAAACCGATAATTAAGCCTGACGTGTGACCTGTGAAACTTACTTGAGGAATTGATAGGTCAAAGATAACTTGAAAGGCAATAATAAATAAAATAAACCGTAAACGACGAGACGCTAAACGCGATTTCTCGCGCCGCCATCCTTGAAGTAAAATAGCCGCCGTTGCGCCCACAATTCCCATCACGGAACCGGATGCCCCAACTACAAATTGCGCCTCAGAGTATCCGAAATGAGTGGCTAGAGAAACTACCAACATCGAACCAACACCACTACTGAGGTAAAGTAGCAAATATCGCCACCCAGAGAGCGCATATTCGACAAAGGGTCCAAGGATATACAGACCCAGCATATTCATTAATAGATGCAGAAATCCAAAGTGTAAAAATGTTGAGGTTAATAACCGCCACCAAGCACCGTCGAGAACTTCCTCTGGTACTAAGGCTCCAAGTTTGTATAAAACTTGCGGATTTTCACTTCCGCCAAAGTGAATTTCTAATCCAAATACAATCAGGTTTAATCCAATAATTGCCCAAGTCGTATAGGCTCTAGAACCCAAAAACCGTTCTCTGGAACCGTATCGCATCTGATGTTGGAGATTGAGGGTAAGTCGGGCTAAAATTTGCTGAGAATATGGAGTCAAAACAGCATCAGGGTTGACAGCTGACTGAGATAAACGAGCTTGAATCGCATGGCGGTAGAGTCCAGTATGGCGGTGAGAAATAGCCGACAGTTGCTGACGTGCTTCCTCTACGTCTCCCGCCGCCCAATCTGCTGTAGCCAGCCAAAATTGGCGAATGTACTTTGGATAAAATGCTAAAGGTCCAGTGAGTAATTGTACGACCTGGGCTTTTTGACCGCAAAAGGCAAAGGCAAATAAATAAGCTTGACTCTGATTGATGCCGCGATCGCTCCGTTCTAAGATACGTTCAAACTGATCAAGTTGGGTGAGCAAACGATTTAAGTCTCCCATCTCTCCTAATGCTCGCAGGTAGTACAGGATCAGACGGGGATCATGTTCTAGGGCGGTTTGTGATAAATTGGTCTCAATCCACTCCCGCAACTCTTGCCAACGCGCCTCCATTTTATAGAGGGTAGCAATGGTGTGTCGCACCAGAGGACGATTGGTGGTTTTGTAGCGGTTAATAATCGCCGTGGCTTCAACCGTTGAACCCTGCTTTAATTGTTCCAGCGTGTCCAATAATTCAGCAAATTGACGCCAATTCTGGGCGGGGTGTAGCCAACACAGGAGTTTACCCAGTCGGCTAGCTGCACCAAAGCGTTCCTGATATGCCAGTTGATTCATGAGTCTAAATCCCAGAATCGGCATTAAGATCAACAATCCCCATAACCCCCCGCCAATCCAGCCTGCATTCTCTGGAGTGAGGATATATAAGACAGCAGTTGTGGCTAACACCAACCCAGAAACAATCATCCAGCTACGGATGTACACGGCTGAATCCGAAATACTAGCACGACGAATTCCGACGATAATGTTCAGAACGCAAGAGGTGCAGACGATCCAGAGGAGCAACTGATTAATATCCATCAAGAGTGATTGGCGATCGGGTTGGGAGGAGTAGGTGAAGTTCACCTTTTCAACGATAACCCGATCCAAGACGTGATCGCGGTTGTGGGAATTATCGGGTTCGCGGTTGTAGGGGCGAGTCGCTGAACAAATATTGAGGTGTGACAATTAACCTGTCTCGACTCGCCCTAGTCTACATGCAGATGGTGTTAAATAATTTTTGATACCTGATGCTGGGTTCCCGCGATAAGATCAATGGGTTGCTTGTGTGAATTTTTTCCAGGGGCAACCCCAATATTATTAGTCTTGAATTGACGGTATCATGGGTCGGGCGACCCGATCAAATTGATAAGTTGGTTTTTCTCATTTAATGCGGCGGGTCGCCCCTACAGATGTTGCGTGAACATGGACAGCCAAGGAAAATCCGCCCTACCAACTGGGTGGTTAACGGCGGTGAAATTTCAGCTACTGAATGTATTCCCAATCCTCACATAATTTTTATATAAAAAGCCTTGGTCTTCATCAACGCTTCATAAACCTCATATTATCCTGAGTATAGATACTTGTTCAACTGCTCTGACCCAATATCCTTAATTCAGATTGGGTTAACAGCAAAATCGCTAATTCCACAAAAACCCGCCTAACCAATGACTGGTGGCGGGAGATTGACAACAATGAAGAAATCATTAGAAATGTTGTTGACGTAGCTTTTTATTTGATGTTTTTCTTATTTCGCGAATGCTGTTTTTTAAATGCAACACCAAACCCTAAAGCGGCGGCTGAACCCAGGATAGTCAGGGGTTCGGGAACTGGGGCATATTCTTGGTCAATGGTAGTCATATTGGATAAACCCGTACCAATTTCACTGGTCAGATTAATATCCTTGAGTATACTGAACTGAGTGACGGGTGTATCGAAAGTATCTGAGTCTGCTAGGTCAGGAACACTGTTTCCTGTGATATTATCGGCGAATAGTTGCCCAATGACATTACCATTCGCTGATGCCGTCTCAATAATTTCCACTTGCCCAGAATCTAGGACAGCATCAAAACTTAGGTAAAATTTATTGATAGGTACTGTAGACTCTACATCATAGCTGATGGCTAAATCAATACCATAGCCATCCTCAGCTCGGAAAAAGTCATTAAAATGTATAACGAACTAATTTTCGTGGCAAGATATTTTTCGTATCTTCACAGAATCTTTATAGAACTAGCCCTTGACTTCATCAAAACTTTATAAAGTTTTGTGTATGATGTGTGTCCTTAGCTACCTTGGGTGTCGGCGTGGTTCCATCCCTAGCTCTGGAGTTCATCTGCCTTCACGCCATGGCAGATCAAGAATGCTTGCTAGCTCAAATCCTTATCTGGACTGGGTGACGCCCTAGGATTACTGTCCTTGATCAGAATCCGTGGCAATTCCGTAAATATACGGAGAAAATAGTCCGGCGATCTCGTTCATTTCTAACAAGTCCTACTGAGGATGTGATTTGAGTGAGTGATTGAGTAATTTTACTTATTGATACACATATATATTAACCTTCAAGAATCTCTTATTTTTATTTTGATAATGGAGTAATACCTTATCGAGAGGTTCCGGCGAAACGTCTCGACAAGAGAAATTGCCAATTCCACAAAAACCCGCCCAACCAACTAGGTGGTTAAGGGCGGTAAAATGCCAACGACTGAATGGTGAGATTCTTTGCTCATCGGGACAAGGATTTGGCTGACCGCTAATCGCTATCTCCCATTGACTGTCCAAATGCTTCGTCCCAATCAAGTGGAATTTATCACACTTGAGGATAGATGGTTAACGCGGCTGTTTACTTTGGGTTTTTCTTTTTCCGCGAATGTTCTTTCTTGAAGGCGACACCAAACCCTAAAGCGGCGGCTGAACCCAGGATGGTCAGGGGTTCGGGAACCGGGGCATATTCTTGGTCAATCGTGGTCATATTCGATAGACCTGTACCCGGTTCACTGTTCATACTAATCTGCTTGAGTACCTGAAACTGAGTGACAGACCTATCAAAGACCACCGAATCGGCGAGGAAAGGAACATCATTGTCTCTAATATTATCGGCAAAGAGGCGTCCAACTTCATTACCATTCATATCTGATATTGTATCAGTCACTTCAACTCGTCCAGAACCGATAACTGCATCAAAACTTAGGTCAGACTTCTGAATGGGTTTTGTTGATTCTACATCATAGCTGATGTCTAAATCAATTCTGTAGCCATCCTCCGCTCGGAAAAAGTCATTAATCTGTAATCCTGGACTATGAGGGGAGGTTCCTGGTCCTACCCCAATTTGGAAGGGACTAATGGGACGCACATGACCATCGGTAAATAGCTTGTCACAAGTCGCATTAGGGTCACTGTAATCCTGACAAGTATACGCAAATGTGAAATTGCTAAAGGTCATATACTCATCTTGGACAGTGCCGTTATCTCGGATTAATTCCCCTAATGATACGGCTTGTGCTGGACGGGTTACCAATCCCAAAACAGCGGTAGCACTTGCGGCACAGGCGATGGCGATTGCACTTAGACGGTTCATACTGAACTTCTCCTTAATATCAAATATCACAAAGTTGACGACAGTCCACAAAGTAAGTTAGCATGAGCCAGTATAAATAAGAAAGAGTATTTGAAAGTGGCGGCTAAGAATAAGAATAGATTTTGAACTTGAGAAAAGCTTACTCAAAGCGTTCAATCTATTTGAAATCAGAAGGTTAATTCCTTTTCAAGGAAGCCGCCTTTTTGTTTGGACTGGCTTAACCACTAACCCTTTATCTACTTTCTAAGTTTATCTGCTATTTATTTAACTGGAAAGTATTTAGGCGGATATTGGTTGAATCTTTATCTAAAAAAGTTTTTGCTTCATCAAGGCTTTATGAAGTTTTATGTTGACTTGAGTGCTTTTCACGACCTACAAGACTGGCGTAATTCTGTGTCGGTTTTGATGATTGACAATTAATTGGTTAATTTAAAATTGCCCATTCCACAAAAAACCGCCCCAACAACTGAGTGGTTAAGGGTGGTAAAAGTCCAATGACTAAATTGTTAGATTCTTTGCCTATCGGGGCAAAGCTTACGTTTTATGCTTCCTCGACTGCTCTTTCTTCAAGGCGACGCCAAACCCTAAAGCCACGACTGAACCCAGAATGGTTAGGGGTTCAGGGACAGCATATCCCTGCTCAATGGTTGTCATCGTGGGTATACCCGTACCCGGTAAACTGGTCAGATTAATATCCTTGAGTACATGAAACTGGGTGACGGGTATATCGAAGACATCTGAGTCTCCTAGGTCAGGAACATTATTTCTGGTGATATTATCCGCAAAGAGTTGTCCAATGGGATTACCATTCATATCTGACACCGTCTCAATGATTTCGACTTGCCCCGAATCTAAAACAGCATCAAAATCTAGGTGAATGCTCTGAATGGGTTTTGTGGATGTTACATCATAGCTGAGGGCTAAATCAACTCCATAACCATCCTCAACTCGGAAAAAATCCTTAAACTGCAATCCCGGATTACCAGGATGGGTAGTTGGACTGACCTGAATTTTGAAGGGATTGATTGGACGAACATGACCCACCTCAAATAGTTCTTCACAAGTCGCATTAGGGTTATTGAAATCCAGACAAGCAAGTTGGAAGCTGAAATTGCTAAAGGTCAGATGCTTATTTTGGAACGTGCCATTACTCTCAATTAATTCTCCTAAAGACACGGTTTGAGACGGACTAGCAGCCAATCCCAAAACGGCGGTAGCGCCGACGGCACAGGCGATGCCGATTTTACTTAGATGGTTCATACTGAACTTCTCCTGATATCACCACGTTGACAAAAGTTCACAAATTAAGTTAGTATGAGCCAGAATAAGTTAAATAAAAATATCCGAGAAGTGGCGGCTAAAAATAGATTCTGAACCTGGGAAAGCTGAATCAAGAGTTCAAGCTATTTGAGAAGAGAGGGTTAAACCCTTCTACAGCAAGTCGCCTTAGTTTTAAGACTGGCTTAAATACTAACCATTTATCCAATTTCTAATCAGTTTATACCTGATTGCTGGGTTGAGAAAGTATTTATACTTACTTTTAAGAAATCTTTATATAAAATCAGACAAAAAGCCGCCCGACCCATGGCGGGTTAAGGGCGGTAAAATTTTCGGAACTGAACGGTTTCATTTTTGGCGATCAGGGCAAGGATTGGGCTAATAGCTAATTGCTATCTCACCAAATTTTACCTACACCGACTTCGCCTAAATCAAGTGGGATTATGCTCCTTGACCGTACAGGGTTCAGGTCACTTTTTACTTCTGGCTTTTCTTTCTCGACTGCTCTTTCTTAAAGGCGACGCCAAACCCTAAAGCAGCCGCTGAACCCAGGATTGTCAGAGGTTCGGGAACTGGTGTGGTATATTCCTGGTCAATGGTCGTCATATTGGATAAACCCGTACCAATTTCACTGGTCAGATTAATATTCTTGAGAATCTGAAACTCATAGACGGGTTGATCAAAGGTATCCGAATCGGCTAGGTCAGGAAAAGCACCCCCTGTAATATTATCGGCAAAGAGTTGTCCAAGAACATTACCACTCATATCTGATGCTGTCTCAATGATTTCGACTTGTCCAGAATCTACAACGGCATCAAAACTGAGGTGAATACCATCAATTGGTTTTGTAGATGTTACATCATAGCTGAGAGCTATATCAATTCCGTAACCTTCCTCTGCTCGGAAAAAGTCATTAAACCGTATTCCTGGACCGTGAGGTGTGGTGGCTGGACCAACTCCTATTTGGAAGGCACTAAGCGGACGAACATGACCCGCTTCATATAGATCTTCACAAGTGGCATTCGGGTTACTAAAATCAAGGCAAGCATATTGGACGTTGAAGTTGCTAAACGTCAGATGCTCATCTGTGAAAGTACCATTACTTTCGATTAATTCTCCTAATGATACGGCTTGAGCCGGACTGGTCAACAATCCTAAGGCGGTTGTGCTAGCTGCACAGGCGATCGCGATTAAACTTAGACGGTTCATACTGAACTTCTCCTTATGTCATCAACTTGACTAAAGTTCACAAAGTGAGTTAGTATGAGCCAGTAGATGTTAAGAAAAATATCTTTAGAACTAGCGGCTAAGATATAGACGCTGAACCGGGGAAAGCTTAATCAAGGGTTCAGGCTATTGAAAAGGGACGGTTAAGACCTTCCCAAGAGAGTCGCCTTGTTTTTATGACTGGCTAAAATACTAACCATGTATCTAGTTTTTTAGTTTATACCCAATTTATTTGCTTGGAAAGTATTTCTATCTATCTTTACTAAATCTTTATATAAGAAGTCCTTGACTTCATCAAAGCTTTATAATGATTCGTGTATTGTATCGTATCTTTTTTTACTTTAATTTAGAAGAGGGCGATGACAGCGGATGTGGGGCTGATGTCTTGATAGTGCTGTAACCACGTTTTTGCCTGGGCTTGACAAACAGGAAGCTGATTCCGTAAAACTACGTAAAGCACGGCAAGCCGTTATGTATCGGAATAAGCCTGTTGTACGGAGGAAAGCCTTTTGGTCATTGTACCCAACTATTTATGGATAAATACGAAGGAATTTTAAAAAAGAGATTTCAGTTTGATTCTAAATGTAAACATCTATATTAAAACTATAGATTAGTTTATAAAGTTTGGTAAAACCCAGAGACAATTAACAATGACTCAACCACAAATTGCTCCCTACGGTTCCTGGAATTCTCCCATCGCCGCCGAACTCATTGTGGCGGGTACGATTGGCTTAGGTAGTATTACCCTAGATGGTACGGATACCTACTGGATCGAAGCGCGACCCATGGAAGCCGGACGTAATGTGATTGTACGACGTAAAGGGAATGGCGCGATCGCAGATATTACGCCTTCTCCGTTTAATGTGCGGACTCGTGTTCATGAATATGGTGGTGGTGCTTATGCGGTTAAAGATGGCATCATTTATTTTGCTAATTATCAGGATCAGCGCCTTTACCAGCAGACGGGTGATGCAGAACCTCAACCCATCACTCCAGAGTCCGGGAAGTCTCTCCGCTATGCTGATCTAGTAATTGACTCCCAGGGACAACGGCTGATTTGTGTGCGCGAAGATCACAGCAGTGAAGGTGCAGAACCCGTTAACACCTTAGTCAGTATTCCTTTAAACAATAGTGACTCTATCCAAATTATCGCTTCAGGACATGACTTCTACGCCTCACCCCGATTGAGTCCAGATGGTTCTCAGTTAGCCTGGTTGACCTGGAATCATCCCAATATGCCATGGGATGGGACACAACTGTGGGTTGCGCCGATTCAAGGGAATGGATTATTGGGTGAAGCTAAATGTATTGCAGGTGGGGTTGACGAGTCAATCTTTAAACCTGAATGGTCTGCTGATGGCACATTATACTTTGTTTCAGATCGGACAGGGTGGTGGAATCTTTATCGCTGGAATCAGCAAGGGATCGAACCTCTGTGTGAAATGGAGGCGGAGTTTGGTCTTCCTCAATGGGTGTTTGGGATGTCTACTTATGGCATTTCATCGAGCGATCGCCTAATCTGTGCTTATACTTTAGAGGGTCGATGGTGCTTGGGGAGTATCGATCTCGATACGAAACAATTAAATCCGATTGAAACCCCTTATACCAGTATTTCATCGGTACAAGCAACCGAGGATCGTGTTGTCTTTATTGGCGGTTCCGCTACCGAACCCACCGCCGTAGTCCAAATGGACTTAATCAAGCAACAGATAGAGGTTCTGCGTCAATCGACAACATTAGACATAGATAAAGGATACCTCTCTACCCCCCAGGCGATCGCATTTCCCACTGAAAACGGTAAAATCGCTTACGGCTTCTTCTATCCCCCGCAAAATAAAGACTATCAAGCGCCCGAAACTGAGAAACCGCCTCTGATTGTCAAAAGTCATGGTGGACCAACTGCATCCACATCCAGTACCTTTAATCTCAAGATTCAATATTGGACAAGTCGCGGCTTTGCCTTCTTAGATGTTAACTATGGTGGAAGTACAGGGTATGGACGCGAGTATCGCCAACGCCTCCAGAATCAGTGGGGAATAGTCGATGTCGATGACTGCGCCAATGGTGCAAAGTACCTGGCTGAACAAGGATTCGTTGATGAAAAACGTTTAGCGATCGCAGGCGGTAGCGCTGGGGGGTATACTACCTTAGCCGCCCTTACCTTCCGAGATGTATTTAAAGCTGGGGCGAGTTATTACGGCGTCAGCGATTTGGAAACCCTAGCCACCGACACCCATAAATTTGAATCCCGTTACCTGGATGGATTAATTGGTGCTTATCCAGAACGCCAAGACTTGTACAAAGTGCGATCGCCCATTCATTTTACCGATAAATTGTCCTGTCCGGTGATTTTCTTCCAAGGGTTAGAGGATAAGGTGGTTCCCCCGAATCAAGCCGAGACAATGGTGGAGGCGTTAAAAGCAAAGGGATTACCTGTCGCATACATCACCTACCCCGAAGAACAGCATGGATTCCGACGGGCACAGAACATCAAGCGCACCTTGGAAGCCGAGTTATACTTTTATTCACGGATATTCGGGTTTGAGTTAGCCGAACCCATTGAACCCGTCGCGATCGACAATTTTTAACCCCTATTTTATCGGGAAATTCAACTGTAGAGGCGGGTTTAGGCACAATTGTAGAGGCGGGTTTAGGGACAATTGTAGGGGCGGGTTTAGGGACAATTGTAGGGGCGGGTTTAGGGACAATTGTAGGGGCGGGTTTAGGGACTAAATTCAGATATCCACCAATAACGGAACAACAAAACCCGCCCTCCCCACCAATAACGGAACAACAAAACCCGCCCTCCCCACCAATAACGGAACAACAAAACCCGCCCTCCCCACCAATAACGGAACAGCAAAACCCGCCCTCCCCACCAATAACGGAACAACAAAACCCGCCCTCCCTCACCACTAACGGAACTATATTTTCTAAAGTTCCGTAACAATTTGAGCGATCGCGAATTGCATAAAGGACTTGTGCAGGATAATATTAAGTATTCACAAGTTGAGTTGGGAAGACTGGTCATGGGTAGCCGACGGCGTCTTAACAAAAAAACATCCTGGGAATCGACTTCTTTACCAGTACGGAATCCTTTACAACCGCGCCCCTTCGGTAAAGGTATCCAGGCGAGACGAGCCGAGTTACCAACAACCAATGTCTTGCAAACTCGTCCCTTCGGTACTCCCAAGCAGGCATCCTCGCCAAAACAAGAGATGCCAGATCTCCAAGCTCAACTCAAACAAGCAGAGAGCTTTGGCTATAATGCCGCTAATATTCCCACCGTACCTTCGAGTAACGCCACACCGATTCAGGCAAAGCTGACGATTGGAGAACCGAATGATAAGTATGAGCAGGAAGCGGATCAAGTAGCATCTCAAGTCGTCAATCAGATTAATTCGCCTCAGAGTCAGCCGTCGGTTCAGGGTAAAACACTACAACGGGAAAATCTACCACCAGAAGAAGAGGAAGAAGAAACTCCCGTTAGTGCCAAACTCGAATCAGGGACACTACAACGGGAAACTTTACCACCAGAAGAAGAGGAAGAAGAAACTCCCGTTAGTGCCAAACTCGAATCAGGGACACTACAACGGGAAACTTTACCACCAGAAGAAGAGGAAGAAGAAACCCCCGTTAGTGCCAAACTCGAATCAGGGACACTACAACGGGAAACTTTACCACCAGAAGAAGAGGAAGAAGAAACCCCCGTTAGTGCCAAACTCGAATCTGACACTATCCAGCGTCAAGGTATTCCTCCTGAAGAGGAAGATAAAAAAAAAATTAGCCTAAAGTTAATGAGGAAATCCCAATCGGGAACAGGGAGTAGAAATTCCTCCGTTAACTTAGAAGAATCGATTCAACAAAAACGGGGTCAGGGACAATCCCTATCAGAGGATATCCGCGAACCCATGGAACAAGCATTTGGTAATGATTTCAGGGGGGTAAAAGTACACACTGATAGTCAATCAGACCAGCTTAATCGCTCAATTCAGGCGCGTGCTTTCACAACAGGACAAGATGTTTTCTTCAAGCAGGGCGAATACAATCCTGGAAGTAAGGATGGACAGGAATTACTTGCCCATGAATTGACCCATGTCGTACAGCAGACTTCACTATCGTCTGTTCAGACTAAATTAGCAACTAGTCATGACTTCCACTACCCAATTATCCGACGTGTACTCTATCAAAAAGGAGATCCAAAAGGTGCAACCGTACCGTCGGCTGCGAAAACCCTTGCTAGTCAAGTGAGTAGCGCCAAAAAAATTCAAGTTCAGGTGGGAAAGAAAAAACTGAATGGCTTTCAAATTGGTAATAATCAATATGTTGGCGATCGCCCCTATAAGAACCGTTCTGGGGATCTGCCATCTGGAGTGACTTACATGGAATATGATATTTATCCCTATACGGGGAAAAATCGGGGTTCAGACAGAATTGTGATCGGTAGTGATGGGAAAATATATTACACCAATGATCACTATACAGACTTTACCGAATTTTAGCCAAGAGCAGTGAGAATGGGTTATGGACTGTGAGCAGCTTTTTAAACCGGAGCCACCAATATTCTATGTTCAAGTGGCAAATGAATCGGCTTTTGCTAACTTGTATTTTCAGTTAACGTCAGATTATCCACAGGCGGCGATTCGGATGGTTAGGGGCAATAAAAGTAAAACGATGCCTGACTTTTTCAATGAGATAGGTGCAGCCCTTCAGTTTCCCTACTACTTTGGCGAAAACTGGGATGCTCTTGACGAATGCATTACGGATCTCAGTTGGCTCGATGGGGAAGCTTATCTGTTAATGGTAAATCAGGCTAATTTGCTTTTACAAGACGCCCCTCAAAAGGATTTCCAGATCTTGATGGAAGTGTTATCGGATGCTCATCAGACATGGCTGACACAACCTCAAATCGTCAACGAAGAGGAACACCCAACGGCGTTTAATGTTTTGTTGGGTTGTACGGATGAGCATCGTTCTGCCTTGACACAACGATTGACTGATTCTGGGGTAGAGTTTCAGGTGTTTCATAAGTAGGTGGACACAATAGACACAATAAAAGTCTGAGAAGAAGCAACTTGAGCTTGGCGATCAAACTTGACACAAACACAAAATAATGCTAAATGTCAAGTATATCTCCAGTTAAATTTGGAGGGGGTTATGGGTATCCGACGACGAATCCGTAAAAAACGGTCTGGGGAAGACGAGTTTATCCCAGCACAGAGTTTGCTACAGACGCGCTCCTTCGGGAAGGGTATCCAAGCCAGAGAAGCCAAGTTACCTGCAACGAATCCCTTGGAAACACGCCCTTTTGGTTCTCCCAAAAAGGCATCCGTTTCATCCAAGGAAACCGCAGATATCCAGACGCAACTGAAAACGCAACTGAAACAGGCAGAACGTTTTGGGTATAACGCAGCAAATATTCCTGTGTTCCCACCCAAGAAATCGAAAAAGAAACCGAAAAAATCAAAAGGGAAAGCGTCTCATACAGATCAAATCGTCACCCACAACCATCCTGGTGGAACGCCTCTGAATCAGGGTGACATTTTATCCGCGATCGCAAAAGACGCCAAAGAGGTACAAGCCGTGGGTCATTATGGTAAATTTAGCCTACAGCGTCAGCAGGAGACTTGGCAAATCAGCTCAGAGCAAGTCGCAAGGGCTTATGCTCAAGGGGTTGAGCAGTGGTTGCGAGAATGTCCCAAGGAATTAACCGAACATTATCCGGCAAAAAAGGATATCCCCCAAGCGGGAGCAACGTTTAAACAAGATCTTTTTATGGCAAACTATTTTGCCTGCAAAATTTTGGCACAACAAAGTCGAGGTGTGTTGGTTTACGAACATCCTGATGAGAAGGGATTGATCCAAAAACGAGCGAATCTGTACCGCGAGAGAATTGTTGTCCCACTTAAGCCAACCTCCCCTATCAACGCTAATCCGGCGGGTACGAGTCGGGGAACAAAGCTGCAAACCCCCAAACTGATGAGCGATCGCATGGAGTAGTCGTTTGGTGGCGATCGGGTATTATTCATCCTGTTTTAGGTGCAGTGGCGTGGTGATGAATTAAAATTACATCCAGAAACCGTAGGGGCGCATGGTGTGCGCCCATAAAATTGACAAGTCTAATCCATCCTTTTAGCTGTGTTAGTCCAGTAGTCTACAATATCTCTACAATCGATCAAGGGGGAGGGTGGGTTTCGTTGTTCATTTATCGGTGGGGAGGGCGGGTTTCGTTGTTCATTTATCGGTGGGGAGGGCGGGTTTTGTTATTCCGTTATTGGTGGATATCTGAATTGATTCCCTAAACCCGCCCCTACAATTGTCCCTAAACCCGCCCCTACAATTATGGCTAAACTCGCCCCTACAATTGTGGCTAAATCTGCCCCCTACAATTTGTAATTCCTGCCTAAATCACTCTATTTTATTCCAATTGTGAAACGTTTTCAGCAAAGGATAAAAATACTCACTATCCGAGGTTATCGCTTTTCTCGCTATCCGAAACAAATCCTGATTCTCCTGGCTACAGTGAGTCTGATTTGTACCCAAGTTGTCGCTCAAGATGTCCCCATTTATAGTCCCAGGGATATCTTTCATCCGGTTATCGCGGAAAATGGCATGGTTTCCTCTCAAGAACGCTAT
Organism: Coleofasciculus sp. D1-CHI-01; assembly: GCF_040218875.1. Taxonomy (NCBI): domain Bacteria; kingdom Bacillati; phylum Cyanobacteriota; class Cyanophyceae; order Coleofasciculales; family Coleofasciculaceae; genus Coleofasciculus; species Coleofasciculus sp. D1-CHI-01. The sequence goes on along the minus strand of NZ_JAVJQP010000161.1, from coordinate 43,932 downwards.
GCTACAGAAGCAGGTTTAGCTGTATTGAAAGAGGGTGGAAATGCCATTGATGCTGCTGTAACCATGGGATTTACAATGGCGGTTACATTACCCAGTGCGGGAAATATTGGCGGCGGTGGATTTATGCTTGTCCATTTAGCTGATGAAAATCAAACTATTGCCATTGATTATCGGGAAAAAGCTCCCCAAGCCGCCACTCGTGATATGTTTCTGGATGAAACGGGTGACGTTGATCCTGAAAAATCTCGCCATAGTTATTTAGCTGTTGGTGTTCCCGGAACCGTTGCTGGGTTAACTATGGCATTGGAAAAATACGGAACAATTTCTTTAGCACGGGCGTTACAACCTGCGATTGAATTAGCCGAAAATGGCTTCCCTGTTTCCGAATATTTGCATCGTTCCTTAGTTGCTGTGAAAGAACGGATGCAAGCTTATCCTGCAAGTTTGGCAATCTTTTATAAACCTGGAGGAGAACCGTATCAGATTGGCGAAACTCTGATGCAAAGGGATTTAGCTCAGAGTTTGAGACTGATTGCTAGGGAAGGATCAAAGGCATTTTACCATGGCGCGATCGCTGATGCGATTGTGACAGAGATGGCAGCCAATGATGGCTTGATTTCTAAGGCGGATTTAGCCGAGTATCAACCCGTTATCCGAGAACCAATTCGCGGTACTTATCGCGGTTATGAAATTTACTCCATGCCACCACCCAGTTCGGGAGGAATTCATCTGGTACAATTGCTGAATATCTTAGAAGCATTTCCTCTGAGTGAACTGGGACAGAATACGGCTCAAACCATTCATTTGATGACCGAAAGCATGAAACTCGCTTATGCGGATAGGTCTAAATATTTAGGGGATACTGACTTTGTGTCTGTCCCGATTTCCGGGTTGATCTCTAAATCCTATGCTGAACAGCTACGCCGTAACATTAATTTAACTCAAGCAACGCCGAGTCAAGAAATCGCTCCGGGTAATCCTAATCCGTTTATAGAAAGCAACAATACCACTCATTATTCAGTTATAGATAATCAGGGTAATGCTGTGGCGAATACGTATACCCTAAACTTTAGTTATGGCAGTAAAATAACGGTTCCGGGGACAGGAATTCTGCTCAATAATGAAATGAATGACTTTTCCGCCAAGCCAGGAGTACCCAATGCCTTTGGCTTGATTGGTGGAGAATTTAACGCCATTGAACCGGAAAAACGGATGCTCAGTTCTATGACACCAACAATTGTCTTAAAAGATGAGCAGCCGTTTCTGGTGACAGGAAGTCCCGGAGGGAGTCGGATTATCACGACGGTTTTGCAGGTTATTTTGAATGTTATCGATCATGACATGAATATTGCTAAAGCAACGAATGCTGTTCGGGTGCATCATCAATGGCTTCCGGATCAGTTGATGGTTGAACAAGGATTAAATGGTGACACTAGCCGCCTTTTAGAGGAAAAAGGACATCAGATTACTGTCACCAATACCATGGGAAGTACCCAAAGTATTATGTTAGTTGATCAAACCTTAAACGGTGCATCTGATCCCCGACGTCCTGGTGCTTTAACCTTAGGATATTAATAGCTGTTGTTAGGGTTTATTTTTCTTGCCTACCTCACGGTAACTTTGGATTAATCACCTGCTATACCGTAGGGTGGGCATTGCCCACCCACCTTAAGGAGCGTGCTATTTAGGGTTGATTTGGCTTGCCCACTTCAGGTTAAAATCCGCTAAAAAGAACAGGGTTTTATTCATTTTTGCTAATCACCAAAAACTCATTGGGAACGCTTGGCTGCAGGTTAGAGAACGTGGGAGTATACTGACGATTTTGATCCAAAATCTTTCTGAGTGTATATCCCCAAGCGTCGGAGAGTCCTAACAACCAAGAGTTTTTTCGCTCCCAGGTATTGCCTTGCATGTCGTCATCCAGTTGAGTCATTGTGAATTCTGCAATCCACTTGGGTAAACCGAATCCGAACACAATCGGGGTGATTTGGGCGTGGCGGAAGGTTTCATCGAACTGAACTTTATAGGTTAATTTGGTTGAATTAACAATATTGAGTAACCGACGCCCTTTATCGGAAACACTAAATGTCCACTGAAATGGAGCAAACACAGAGACTAATAATGTTCGACTCCTCGCGTCCCATTGACCACCTTCTAATGTCAGACAATCATCGGGAAAAGGATTCCCATCCATAAAAAAGACCCCTTTCAGAATGTCAGGGAAATCAGTTGACCTGTCTTGTTTCATCCAAGCGCCGATATCGTTAAGTTGCCGAGTTTCAATGGTTAGCATGATTTGTTTTTATCTTTGTTGATCGAGGTAAAACGGTATTCGCCAAGGCAGTACCTACCAATTAGTTGGCTCGCCGTGCAAAGCCATTCAATACTAGATTTGGCTTAAAGGGAGCAAACTTTTTCATATCCCATTCTACACCAGAAACAGAACGCCATTGATAGTGTTTAAACGCATATAAACAGAACAGTTTTACGATGGCAATCGATAAGGATTTGCCCGGACAGTTGCGTTCCTGATTCGAGCCATTCCAGGATAAAATATCGCTATAATCTCGTGTGGTTTTAAATGTATCTGGCTCTTCATATTTGTCAGGATCGCGATTCGCTGTAAACAGGGAAGCGACTAGACGAGTTCCCTTTTGGAATGGACATCGCTGACCGCCAATTTCTACTTCCATTGGTTCGGTAGACATTTGATTGAGAAAACGAACGGGTGGATAAAGACGGGCTGTTTCAAAAATTACCTTTTCAGTCAATTCCAGTTGGGCTAAGGTTTGAGCATTTGGGGGAGTTTGACCATCCCAAACGGTATCAATCTCAGCATTAACATTTGCTCTCAAGGCTTCATCTTGACATAAAACACCGAACACAGAGGCAAGGAGATCACTGGTTCCAGCAGTTCCGGCAACGTGGATCATATCAAACAGATTATTGACAACCTGTTGTTCATTTAACTGATGCGTCGCCCCGAACGCCAGATACTCTTGATACTTGGGAGATTTTTTGTACGCCTCGACTAACCCTTGGCGATGCTGAATGTGCGATCGCGTTTTATTTCTCAACAGTGTGTTATGAATAAGATTGGGAACAGTCGCTAATCCCAGCCCGCCAATATAGCTAACTGACCCAGCAATTTCTTCTTCAGATAATTTGAGGTTCAGAATTAGTTCGTGTAATAGGGCAACGATCATTTTGGGTAAGTCAGTTTTAACATCAATTATTCCCTGCTTGGTCGCTGTAGCTAGTCCTGTATCGACTAGCTGTGCCAGTTTCTCTGTCGTTTCTTCGGGTTCTGGCAAGGCGTGAAAAAATAACGCTCGAATCCCTGCATGTTCATCACCATTGGTTCCTAAACATAAGGGATGACCGAGAAAATAACTGCGAGCATTGATTTTCAAGGGTCCCAAATAATTATCCCGTTGCTGAGGTGTGGTTTCAATCAGTCTTTTGGCGTCAGCGTAGGAGGTATGGATGATTCCCTGATCCAAACCCAGAAATTTATCGGAGATCTGTTCCTTCCGCACATACAAATAATCTCGCCATTGCTTGGTTAGTACCGGAAGGTCTAAAAAGTAAGCCCTTAAACGAATGACTTTGCCAATGGGATTGTTCTGACCAATTTTTGCCAAGAGGCGCGAGAACTTGAGTTGACGCTCATGGACTTCGAGTATTTTTTGATTGTCCATCCTAATTCCTATGGGTTTTGGTTGCTGGAAAGGGTTAATTTAGAAGTTTATCATCATACGTATTAAACTTTATGGCGTTCAGCTCAACTTAGGCAAAAAATCTAAACATTTCTTAATGAAATGACATCGATCCTAACTAACTTGAAAAATGAATAAAAATAGTATACAGTATGAATCTGTTCCCAAATAGAGCCAGTCGAGCCAGTCTAAATGAGTAGTGAACACCAAGAGGGCTGAAAGTCTTGCCCAGCAAGGATTACTATTTCACAACTAATTTGGACTCATAAGTATTGAGTTATTTCTGGTTCACGCATTGACAAATCTATTGCTATTTGCTAATAAAGCCGATTGTTGGTTATTTGCCAATTGCTGATGGGTTAACGAATCGTCCCATTGCTCCGGCTTCAGCCTTTAGGCTATCTCATGAATGATTAAGGATTCCGGCATCATCCGTGGAAAGGCATCAATAAACCTGTAACGTTTTTTTTTGAGAAAAGGACATCAACATGACCAAGTCGCAAACGATTGTTCAAGAACTATTCCAAGTTTTAAAGCTCAGGCTAATTAACACGTCTAGCGCTCAGCAAAAACTCAAAAAAAAAGCGGCAAAACAACGATCGCAGTTAAGTAAAGTTATCGGTCAGCTTGTCTTCAGTGACACCCAAAACCCCTTACATAATATGGAAGTGGAGTTGTGGGATCGAGACATTGGTACACCGGAAGAGTATCTAGGGAAAGGGATAACGGATCGCAATGGGTATTTTGAGATTTACTATGATCCGGAACAAGCGGGGTTTAAAGACAAGCCAGATTTAGAACTGAGAGTCATCGAAATTCGCAGCAACTTCGATACCAACAATGAATTGGTGCTTGCCAAACGTCTCGCCTACACGATTAAAGGACCCGATAATGTTACGCAAAAAGAATATGACTTTGGCACTTGCACTGTTCCCTACTGGCTTTACAACGCCACAAATCCCTTCCCCCGTATTCTATTTACCGAGTTAGAGGGAACACCGGACGAAGATGCGATTGGTCGTAAACTACAAGGTTATGAAGCTGCGAATCTTTTAACCCCAATTAAAGCCAAGCATGTTATCGAAAATACGCTTAATCCGAATCAACCCTCTCTCCAGGAAATTCAAGCTGATTATCCACCCAATTCCACGATTGAGCTAGAGCGAAAAAATCCGGGATATACCCGAAGTGATGAATTTTTTGGACTGCGGGTTCTCAATGGGATGAATCCCTGCTTACCGAAAAAAAATAAGAGTAAACCGAATGAGTACAAAGTGACATTTAACTGGGATGCTTACGAAAAAGATCAGATTCATGACCTGCACAATGTCGATGCAACCTTTGAGGTAAAAGATGGCAAATTTTTACCCACATCAATTACTATTCAAAGCCGACAGCCTGATTCCTACGCCCCCTTTTCTGCCCTGAAAGAACCGATTACCTATACTCCCAAGGATGGCGATAAATGGTTGCAAGCTAAACGAATTTTTCGCACCAACACTTTCTTCGCTGCTGAACTGATTGAGCATTATATAAAAGCTCATTTGCAAATGGAGCAATATACAGTTGCTGCATTCCGTAACTTGCGAAAAAGTCCGCTCCGCCTGATGTTGATTCCTCATCTCAAGAGTTTGATTAACATCAATCGACGAGCGGATACGGTATTGGTAGACCCAAATGTGGGCTATGTTGTCACCGCTGGACCATTGACACCAGAGAGTGTGGTGCAGATTTGTCATGAGAGCATGTCGCAGTTGGATTGGAAAGGATGGCAACCTCGTCAGCCGTTATGTGAAACGCATACCTATGCCAAAATAGCCAATCTCTATTGGCAGCTTTTGACGGAATATATTGATGTCTTTTTCCAAACGTATCAGGATGAGATTGAACGCGAATGGATTGAAATTCATCGCTTATCGGATGACTTGGTTAACCATAGTGTGGCGTATGAACCCGGAAAAGACGGTGGTGGCGACGATGGGTATGAATGGTACGATACGAATGAACTGACTCAACCGAATAATTCCCGACGCACCATCAATGGCAGTCTGAAAGTGGTAAGTCCGATTACGCTATCGGATAAACCTGATGCCAATGATATGGAATACTTAAAACAGTTCTGTCGGTTTGCGATTTTCCACGTAACCTTGTGGCATTCCTGGGTGAATGATTCCCAAACAGATGCTGGAGGAGAAATCTTGTATAGTTCTCTCGGACTGCGTAATGGTAGTTTTGGGAATGAGGATGATCCGACTATTGCTCCAGATTCAGGAGAAGCGACGCAACTGCTTTATCTGGTGAATGTGTTAACGGCGATTAAGTATGGATATATCATCAAGAATGAAGATGGGGATATTCCCGCCGAATTCCGCAAAATTCTGTTAAATCACAAGCAAGACTTTGCCCAACTGGATTTTGATGTGAATAATATTAGAGCGTTGATTAACGTTTGATGGATAGTGTATCCAATCCGTAGGGGCGCAAGGCATTGCGCCCTTTATTTAATTAATTGCGCCGTTGACCCCAGCCAATTTCCAAATTATGCCCAACATTAATATCGGTGGGTTACGGCGGAGAGTTCATTGAATGGTTATCGCCTCAATTAAAGTCCCGCCTAACCCACCCTACTGGCGTGGCGGATTTTCAGCCAGGATTTAGTTACCTAATGTTACGCAGGCAAACAACCGAGTCCCAGGTCATGTACGGTTATAGATGAACCCCTACTCAGTCGGTGTTCAGCAATGCCTTCATCATTTTCTCCTCTATCCCAGCCAGAACCGGAAAATAAATGTCCGGATTGCCTGTACATGACATTGGCAGGAATTCCGGTGCAACCTGTAGAACATCCTGACTATCTGGAGTTTCTGCAACCGTTCTCAACGCCACAAATTGACCTGTACTTAACCCTTCAGTTTAGCCATCAGTGGGAATCTTTACCTAAAGGACGGGTTCAGTTTGGACTCAAAGGGGGAGCATTAAGGCTGAGGATAGAGGGGGGTGAGATTCCTTATGAGTCCCGGATTATGGGTTCTATGGAATTGGGTGTACCAACGGTGGAGACGGATTCCCCAACCAATCGTCCAATTCGCGATCGCACCTCACCCGAATTCGATCTGCCCACCCTTGATCTACAGGGAAATGGAGCAACCGGACAACCGTCACTAAACGGGGAACCTAACCATTATTCCATTTGTCACATTACTACAAAAGTAACCGAAGAAAACCCCGCCTGGATTTTTGAAGAAGAACGGGGACAGCCTGTCTTAAATGGCTGGCTCAATCAGGTCAAACTCGGCACATTGAGCATTTCTACCCTTCCCTGTCGCGTGGACGCCACATTTGAAGTATCGCGACGAGATATTTGTTTGACCCATGTTGACCGATTGTGGAGTCCGGATATTAGTCGCAATAAACGGGCGGTGCTGGACAGGCTGATTATTCAGCAGTTGCTGGAACGTAAGTTTAAGCCCTATCTCAGTCGAGTCGAGTTACATTATGATGGATGAACGTTTTTTTACCCAACTCCAAGCCCTGATTCAGAACGTTGTCGCGGCAGAAACAGACAATTTAGCTCAACTGGCGGCAATGGTGGGTCTGAATTTGGCACGAGATTTCGCCGAGTCTAATCTCAGAGATACGAATCTCAAGGGTGCTAACTTGGTGAAAGCTAATCTTAGAGGAACGGATTTGCATGGCGCTAACCTGATGAAGGCGAGGCTGTGCGGGGCGGATTTGCGCGGGGCGGATTTGATTCAGGCTAATCTGTGTGGGGCGGATTTGAGACAGGCGAACCTACGGGGTGCGGTGCTGTCGAATGCGGATCTCACTCAGGCAAATTTAGCAGGGGCTAACCTCACGGATGCCAATTTAGGCGGGACAACCTTAAACTACGCGAATTTGAGGACAGTGGATTTCAGAGGCGCTCATCTCTACCAGGCTCGTCTTTATGCCGCTAACTTGAGTGACGCTAAACTTAGAGGAGCCAATTTGGGGAATACTGACCTGAGAGAGGCGAACCTTAAGAGCGCCTATATGATTCGTGCTTATTTGGGACAGGCTAATCTGCAAGGGGCGGATCTCGACGGCGCGAATCTGAGTGAATCAGATCTGAGTCAAGCGAAACTCAACCGTGCCAAATTACGGAATACTCAGCTACGGAATACTGATTTTAGCCTCAGCGATTTAAGTCAAGCCACCTTAATTCGTGCCAATGCTAGCCACGCCCACCTGATTCGCGCCAACCTACGAGGGACGGACTTGATTCGCACGAACCTCACTGGGGCTGACTTACAGGGGGCGGATTTGAGTCTGGCTGATCTGAGTCTGGCTAACCTTTACTTAGCCAATTTAGGCAATGCTAACTTAATTCGCGCCAATCTCAGCATTGCTGAACTCGGCGGCGCGAATCTGAGTCGAGCCAATTTGAATCAGGCGGATTTGAGAGGGGCAAATGTGGAAAATGCTGAGTTTGCTAGCAATCCAGGATTGTCTGAGGAGATGAAGCGGGTGTTGAAACGGCGCGGTGCTATCTTGGCAGAGGTGAGGAGCGATCTCGTGGGGGTGTTGGCATCTCGGTAATTAGATGCGATCGCTCTTTTTCCCAGGTTGTGCGATCGTGAAATTAATGGCAACTTCCTACTCTCCCTACTGTGACTCTCCCTACTGTGATCGAGGGTCTATAGGAGCGCACATTTTCCCATGATAAAAAAGTACCTCAAACAACAAAAAAAGTCAATGACTACGGGATTTAAATCATCGAGGCAATATAGTCAGGATATAATCCTATCCGGTTGAACCTTCATCGGTGGATCTGTTGTCACATAACTAAACCTTTTCGATTTATCCGTTGAGTTTTAAATTTATCAAGATAATCGGATTTAGGGCTGAAGCTGGACAGTCCTGGAAAAGCTTGACTTTACGTTGGTTTTGGTTGTAGTATCAAAAAAATGAATCCTGTATTGTGCTGTTATTGTAGCTAATTTAAGGATAAAACGCCTCAACGCCTTAAAAATACGTCTATTTTCCTAGCTAAAGTCGTAAATCATTAAATACTACAAACGTACTTAATGACCAAATTTAATCAACTCGCTCTGGGGTTGATTTGACAAAAAAACGTTTTATGAGTATGAGGTACATCAATTATAGCCATCCATGATTCAGGGGACTAATGACAAGAGCCTGATTAATAGTTGACTTCTCCCTGGCATAAATGACCAGGGATTCTAAAAGGATACTTCGGGACGGGTTTAGGGAAAAAATTAACTCAAGAAACCCATAACTTTTATGCACAACCCGCCTTTTTTTTATGGGAGCATCCCGTTTTGGACAAAGCATTACTTAAAGTAACGCAATTGCAAGAGTTTCAGCCCCATTCAAAGAGTCAATAGACCAAATTGGGATGCTCCCTTTTTTGTCAGAGTGGATGTGAGTGATAATGTTGTGTCGATGTTTTGATTATTGGATAGGCTAAAGCCCTTACTACGAACGAGGGTCTATAGGAGCGCACATTTTCCCATGGTAAAAAAATACCCGAAACCTCAAAAAAAAGTCAAGGGCTGACTCGAGTTTTCTCAGGGGTGACAAAAGCAGATTGGGTGATCGCTCAAACTGGAGAAGAGGGTTGACAACTCAGAGCCGCTTTTGGATAAGCAATCCGCTGGTGATTGCACTGTTGCCAAACTTTGACAAAGACTTCCGCCGTAATCAATAATTCTTCTTTGGTTAACCCCGAATCAACTAACTGCTTATCTTCCCATCGGGCTTTGAGGATTTTCTTAACCGTGATTAAGGCGGTGTCCGGGGTAACATCTTTAAGCGATCGCAGCGCCGCTTCACAGGCATCGGCTAACATGACAATTCCGGTTTCTCGCGACTGAGGAATCGGTCCATCATAGCGAAAGTCTGCTTCTTTGACCGAATCTACCCCCTGTTGCTGAGTGCGTTGTTTGGCTTGAAAGTAAAAATAGGAAATCAGCAATTTACCTTGGTGTTCGGGAATAAAATCCCGAATCGCTTTCGGTAACTGATGTTTGCGAGCCATGACCAACCCTTCAGAAACATGCTTTTTAATAATCTCGGCACTCTTACGGGGGTTGTTAATTTGATCATGTTTATTCGGACCGCCCATTTGATTTTCAATAAATCCCAACGGATCATGCATTTTACCAATATCGTGATACAAAGTACCAGCCCGAACCAGTTCCACATTACAGTGAAGTTCACGAGCGGCGGCTTCAGCTAACGAGGCAACAAACAAGGTATGTTGGAATGTTCCTGGCGCTTCCGTGGCTAACCGTTTGAGCAATGAACGGTTGGGATTGGACAACTCCGCTAACCGAATTGGCGTCACCAAATCAAACAAGCGTTCTAGATAAGGAGAGAGTCCCAATGCCACAATACTCCAGGCTAGCCCCGATACCCCGTAGAGAGCCGCACCCGGTAGCACCGCGTACCAAATTGTGCCAGCACTGGCACTCATAATCAGATTCAGGACGAGATGAACGCTGCCCTGGGTCAATCCCACGATACCGCCTAATAACGCCAATTCCTCCCGCGATCGCATCCGTCCGGCAACTAACGCCCCCACTAAACCCCCGGTACCACCCGCGATTAAAAATTCCCAGCTCACCTCCATACTAAACGTGACCAAGCCGGTCAACAGTGTCACCACAGTCGCACCCAAACTTGACCCATAGAAACTCCCCACTAACAACCCAATCGCGGGCAGGCTATTATATTGCCCTCCCAATAGTGCCAAGACGGGCGTACTTACACTCAACAGCAGCACCAAAATATGGTCGCGTCGCCGCAGGGGAGGATGGACTCGACGTTCGACTAACCAAAAAATACCAACTCCCCCAGTAACCAAACCGCCAAATCCAATCAGCCCGATCCAGTTAATTTCGCGACGACTCAAGCCATAGTAATCCAGCAGGACAAAATCCGCCTGGGTAATTTCCTCGCCCGCTTCGACAATGACTTCTCCTTCTTGAGCCGTCACCATCACCGGATCTACAGAGCGAGCGGCTTGTTCTGCCCGACGCTTGGTTTGTTCTGTATCTTCAATTAGATTGGGCTTTAAGTTAGAGGTCAGGAATTCCACGGCTAAGGGTTGTGCCTCAGCCGGAATCAGCGTACTCACCTGCACCGCTACCGCATTGTCTAATAGATCCGAGGGCAATCCCGGCGGAATTCCTTGGGTGAGAATGTGGCGAGTGGCATCCTGAATTCCCTGTCGAGTTTTCTGCCAAGCGGAATCAGACAGATCGAGTACGGATGCATCGTAGGCAGGAGTCGAGTCCGGGGTTACACTTGATGAGAGTTGAGCCACTGCCTTTTGGTAACCCTGACGAGCTTTACTGGCTGTCTGCATCAACTCAGAGAAGGCTGGGGTAGACGCTACTTGACGGTAACTTTGCAATTCGCTTACCGCTTGGATAAACTCCCGAGTCAACGGTTTTTTCTCTCGGTTCGGGATAACCACTCCAGGCTCAAAGGGGTTGACCGGAGCATTATCTTCGACGAAAGCAACAATAGCTTGCCATTCCCATGCTTCACTCTGACGCATATACTGCTGGGTGGTGGCGGATAGCACCGAGGTTGGCACAAACGGAAACGAACCACTAATTTCTCGCCATTGGTCTATTTTGTCCAATGATTGTTGTAGGTTTTGATCAATCTCTTGAGTCAGAGATTTGTCAATCATTAAAACCGGGAACGAACCCGTCCGAGCCTCTTTGCGTTTTTCTTCTGTGGTTTTAGTATCCTCAACACTGGCGTCAAAGCGAGCGCGGATGGTATAGGGGGCATCCCTACCAACATCGAGGGTTGGTTGATTGTAAAAACGGTTTCCCATCACGCTGGTGAGAGAAACGACGGCTAGGATAAACATGACGGGTGAACGTCCTTGCCGCTTTGCTGATGGTGGTGGATTGCCTTTTGTCCCCAGGAAAGAAAGGGTTTGTTTTAACGGATGACCTGGCTTTTTTTGCTCAGGGGAAAGATGACCATCAGACCCGACGAATGGAAGGATGGTACGAAATTGCTCAGATTTTTGCCGCAGGTGGTTTAGTTGTTGCGTCAACGAGTGGAGCGTTTTCATAGCAGAAGAGTTGCCTTTTTAGGTGAGCGGTAGCGGTGAAACCGCGAGGCAGACAGGTGGGGATTTGCGGTCAGTTGATTGGGTTTGAGTTAGTCGGCTGTAATGGTTTGAGTTTAGCTCTTTTTAGCTGACAAAACATGGCTTACCCACCTATCTATAACTTATAAACGACGTTGAATGATATTCGGTGCAGCAACGGCTGCTTGTTTGTACCGACCATTGATTTGGTTTTGATCGTAAACCCCTAGCCAAACCGCTAGTAATTGGTCTGTTAATTTTTGCCTCTTTTTGAAGACCGGAATTTTTAGGGCAGCAACTCGCCAGCTTACTGGAATACCGTTGATACCGTTATAAACACCCGCTAATGCCCCTGTCAAAGCCGCCGTAATTGGGTTTTGGTAACCGCTACGAACGGCACGGATGACACAGAGACGAAAATCTTCGGGTGTATAGAGGAAACAATAAAAGGCTAAAGCTACCGCCATATCTGAGGCATCCCCCCTATTACCTAAATTTGCGGGTAGACGGCGCACCTTCCTCGTGGTGGTTTCTAAATCTGCACCTGCTTCTATGAGGGTTTGAACCTGTTGTAATCGGTAGGCTAGGATGCTTTGTTCTGTCCCCAAGCCTCTCAGGATGTGGGGAATCAGGGTTGTTCGGTTAAGGGTTTCGGTGAGCGTCAGAGCCATGGCGGTAGCGATTGCCCACACCCCCGCCGAGGCGTCGGTTTCGAGTTGCCAAATTGCTGCCGCCTGAACCAGGTGTTGCCGTAACAACTCTTGATTTTCGTGAAAAAAAAGCGCCATTTGCAGCGTTGCCACTGCTGCTTCGCTGCTTTGGGCTTTCCCTTTCAATTCTAGGAGTGAGGGTTGGGTTTGGCTACAGCGACTGATCCAATCGTCTAGATTCAGCCTGCCTGTGTCGATTAAACTCTCGATTCCACAAGTGGCGATTTGACTCCAAGGGGAGAGTTTGGGAATACAGAGGTGGGACTGACTCGGTTGGGGTTGGCGTTTGGTGAACTGAAGCGATTTTCTACCAACTGAATCACCGAGTCCTTGATCAAGGTGATGGCTGACCAGCTCACCAATCAAGCTACCCAGTAATGCTCCTTGAAATCGGCACAGAAGAGAATGCTGCATTAATTCGCTCTTGCCCCTGTTTTCAGGGTATGGACGAGAGCTAAGAGTCCCAAGCGATAACTTTCGGCACCAAAACCGCTGATCTGACCGACAGCTACGGGGGCGATGAATGAGTGATGTCGAAATGGTTCGCGCTGATAGATATTACTCAGATGGACTTCCACTACAGGCAGGGCTACGGCGGCTAAGGCATCGCGTAGGGCTACACTGGTATGGGTATAAGCACCAGCATTGATTAATATCCCATGATTTTGCGTTCTCGCTGCTTGTATGGCATCAACCAAAACGCCTTCATGGTTGGACTGTAACGTCACAACTTGGCAGGATAATGAACTCGCCTCCTGTTGTAGGAGTTTGTCAATTTCTGCCAAGGTCACAGACCCATAAATACCAGGCTCTCGGAGTCCTAGAAGATTCAAGTTTGGACCATGCAGGACGAGAATACTCAAAGAACTCCGAGCTTCATTCGCCACGTTAACTAATTACCGCGAACGACGGCGTGGATTATTCACCGGAATGGGGATGAGTTCGGGTTCCGGCTGCGGTTCAGGACCCAAGAGGGTTCCAACCAGCTCGCGTGCCCATTCTTTCAGTTTTTCCAACACCTTTTCTATATAATCCATTAAACTGAATGCTCCTGTGAGACAACTTAATAGGTTTTTGACCGTCTTAACAACAGGACGAGTGCTAGAAGCCTTGCTCGGCACTACTTGGGGAACTCTTGGGCGCTTTATTGGGCGCTTTGGTGAAAACCTTGCCCAAGTTAAGACTATGACGCTGATATTAAACTGAGCGGTTTTCCTATTCCTATACACCGTCTGGATCGTTTTAACCCATCTGTTGCATTTCTTAACGTTCAGCATAACACACAACCCCACAGCCTAGCTATCCCCTAAATGGAATATGAAGTCGATCCTGCGATCGCAACGGTTTTGGCTTCCCTACTTTCAGTTATAACTCAAGTTAGAGGTGAGCCTAATGGTATTGCTGCAATAATCGGCGTCGCAGTTGGTCGAGGGCATAACAGGCACTCCAATGACGAACCGAAGCCCGATCGCGATCGCGACCCAAGTTATATTTAAAACACTCCACCCGATCATCTGGCGTCGCCAGACCGATATACACCAACCCCACCGGCTTAGATTCATTCCCACCGCCAGGTCCAGCAATGCCAGTAATACTCACACCCCAATCCGTCGTCAGCCGCGATCGCACACCTAATGCCATTTGCTGGGCAACCTGTTTACTCACCGCCCCCCATTTATCCAGCTCTGATGACTTAACCCCCAGTAAGGACACTTTCACGTCATTGCTATAAGAAATTATCCCCCCCTTAAAATAGTCAGAACTTCCGGGAACGGCTGTCAGCATACTGCCTACACCGCCTCCCGTACAGGATTCCGCTACACTCACGGTTTGATTGGCATCGATTAAAAGCTGACCCACAACCGAGGCTAGGGTATCTGTATCTGAACCAAAATAGTCAGTCCCAGCAATTTGCCGCAGTTGCTTGACAACAGGTTCAATTACCTGTAATGCTTCCCCTTGAGACGGCGCACGGGCGCTAACCCGTAACCGGACTTCTCCCTGAGAGGCGTAGGGGGCGACGGTGGGGTTGGCTAAGTCAAAAAATGACGCGACTTTTTCGGCTAACGCGGATTCCCCAATCCCCCAGAATCGTAAGGTTTGACTGTAGATAATTTGCTCTCCCCAACCTTGACCTTTGAGATAGGGAACCGCCGTTTCTCGCCACATCCGCTGCATTTCACTGGGAACACCGGGAAAGGTGAGAATGGTTAAACTGGGGCGCGGTTGCCAGATTATACCCGGTGCGGTTCCCTTGGGGTTCGGTAAAACCTTTGCCCCTTCCGGAATCAGGGCTTGCTTGTGATTATTGGCGGTCATTTGCCGCCCCCGTTGAGCAAATTTGCGAGTAATATCCTCAATGATGTCAACTTGCTCAATTAGGGGAACGCCAAAGAAATCCGCTAAGGTTTCCGTCGTCAAGTCATCTGGCGTCGGTCCAAGCCCTCCCGTGAATATCAGAATCGCCGAGCGATCGCACGCCATTGCCAAGACTTGCTTTAACCGCGAGGGATTATCGCCGACAACGGTTTGATAGTAGTGAGGAATACCCAGATCTGCCAATTCGCAGGCTAAAAACTGGGCATTCGTATTCAGAATATCCCCTAGCAGTAACTCTGTACCAACACAAATGATTTCTGCGCTCATGGGTTTATTCGTCAGGGAACGGGGAACAGGGAACAGGGAACAGGGAGAAAACAAGGGACATCAGACGAATGACCAAATTACACCATTGTGGGTACAGGAATATTCAGATGGGGATATAAGGGAAAGCGATCGCACAATTGTGCCACACGACGCCGACAATCAGCGGCGATGGTTTCATCCTCCCGATTGAGTAAGCGATCGGCAATAATATCACCAATCTCGATAAATTCAGCCACGCCCATTCCGCGTGTCGTCATCGCCGGGGAACCGAGACGTAAGCCACTGGTGACAAAGGGAGACTCTGGATCAAAGGGAACCGTATTTTTATTCGCGGTAATATTCACACCACTCACCAGTTGATCTGCTCGTTTCCCGGTCATGGAAATACAGCGTAAATCCACCAGCATTAAATGATTATCCGTCCCGCCAGAGACAATTTTCAAACCCCGTTTTTGCAATTGACTGGCAAGGGCTTGGGCATTTTCAATCACATTCGCCGAATAGTCTTTAAATGCGGGTTGTAACGCTTCACCAAACGTCACAGCTTTCGCCGCGATCGCATGTTCTAATGGACCGCCCTGACTTCCTGGGAACACCGCTTTATCCAGCTTTTTGCCGATGTCAGGATCACGGGTGAGAATTAAGCCGCCTCGGGTTCCCCGCAGGGTTTTGTGTGTGGTTGTCGTAACAACATCACAATGAGGAATTGGGTTCGGATGATGACCTGTCGCCACTAAACCCGCGATGTGAGCAATATCTGCTAGTAGGTAAGCGCCCACTTCATCCGCAATGCTGCGGAATTTTTCAAAGTCAATAATACGCGGATAAGCCGAATAGCCACAAATCAGCATCTGGGGGCGTTCTTTGAGGGCAAGTTCGCGCACCTGATCATAATCCAGTTGCTCGGTTTCCGGATTAACGCCGTAGTGACAAACCTTAAACCACTTCCCCGACACATTCACAGGCGAACCATGGGTGAGGTGTCCCCCATGGGATAAATCCATCCCCATAATCCTGTCTCCCGGCTTGAGCAGCGCCAGGAATACGGCAAAATTGGCTTGAGCGCCGGAATGGGGTTGGACATTGGCATGAGCTGCACCAAAGAGCCGTTTAGCCCGGTCAATGGCAAGCTGTTCGACCTTATCGATGAATTCACAACCGCCATAGTAGCGCTTTCCGGGTAAGCCTTCGGCGTACTTATTGGTTAACACTGAGCCTTGAGCCGCCAGTACCGCCGGGGAGGTAAAGTTTTCACTAGCAATCAGTTCCAGATGGTCACGCTGGCGTTGAAGTTCTTGGCTTATTCCCTCAGCGATTTCTGGGTCTGTTTGGGCGAGAAAATCTAAGTTTGTTTGAGTCACGTCCGTCAATCCCTTACGATGCTTTGCCGTCCAGTTGGGTTCATAAACGTTTTACCACATTGCCCGTTGCCGTTGCTTTGCTCAAACCCTGACCCATCTCCCCTGCGTTTCTCAGAGGTAAGTATCCAATGGATGAAAGTTAAGCTCTGTGTTGATAAAGAGCCTCTAGCTAAAGACGTAAATTATCATGGGATCAGCGCTCTAGTGGAATTAACCGGAGGCGTTCTATGTTAGTTATCCTTACCGAAGAGCAAATTTTCTCCCCGACTCAAGTTTGTCAAAGCTGTTTGCTGGCTGACAGCAAGGGTCAACCCCGTTGGCGTCGGGGTAAGCTGGGATGTGGTCATGCCATTCGTAAACTCACACCCCATCAACCGGAGCAATATGAGTGCGAAATGGGTTTCCGCATCGCTAACCTTGAATAGTTTATCATCTGGGACAATAAACTGAACTACTGTCCGAGTCCGAAATCGTCCTTAAATAAAACCCATAACAATGGGTCACCTACGTTATCCTGAAAATAGTTAGATAGCGATTTGAACCACCCGAAAAGGAGAAGCAACGATGACTTGGCGCGGCTCAACAACAGTTAAAGATCGAATTTTTGCAGCGCTGCCCTATCTGCTGCCTTTATTGTACGCACTGCCGTTTGGTGTTTTTCTACTCAGACAGTTTCCTGTCCTAAATATTATTCTTGTACCGCTCTCTCCTTTAATTTTCATTCAAAGCACAATTCCATTTGCGGGACTGATTCTTTTCTTTGTCTTATTTTTAGCCGTTGTCAGGAATGAAAGGATTGCCCACTTTATTCGTTTTAATACGATGCAGGCAATTCTTTTAGATATTCTCTTGGTTCTATGTAGTTTTGCCATGAGGATTCTCGGACAAGGATTGGGAGCGAACTTTTTCATAGAAACCCTATTCAACGTGATCTTTTTAGGTACGCTGGCGGCTTGCGGCTACGGGATAGTTCAGTCATTGCTGGGGCGCTACGCCGAAATTCCCACACTTTCGGAAGCGGTTTACGCCCAAGTTCGATGATTGGTCATTGGTCATTGGTCATTGGTCATTGGTCATTGGTTAGGGTGGGAAGGCTATTTACAAACCTCACCCCGTTAAGTTTATTTCCATCGACCGACTTAGCCCTAGATAAAAAAGGCAAAAATTTCCCTTGTCTGCCTGATCCGTGGTTAAAGGGTGACGGGTGCAGAACGGGGGACAACGGTGTTTTCTAAATGACCAATTCCCTCAATTTCCACACGGACGCGATCGCCGATTTGCAAGTGCCCAATCCCTCGTGGCGTACCGGTCAGGATTACGTCCCCAGGAAGCAGGGTCATAATCTGAGAAATATAGGAGACTAAGAAGTCCGGGGCAAATACCATTTGATCAATGGATGTCGATTGTACAGGTTCCGGCGCATCGTTTAAAAACGTCTGCAACTTCGCCCCAGCACTCAACTCCCGCACAATCCAAGGTCCTAGAGGACAAAAGGTATTAAAACCCTTTGCCCTCGTCCATTGACCGTCTTGTTTTTGTAAGTCGCGAGCAGTGACATCGTTGGCGATGGTGTACCCCCAAATTTTTGCTTGGGCTTGTTCGGGCGTACAGTCTACACAGAGTTCACCAATAACCAGCGCCAACTCTCCCTCATAGTCCACCCGTTTTGACTGAGGTGGAAACTGGATATCTCGATTCGCCGCCGTTATGGTTGTCGGTGGTTTGAGAAACAACAAGGGTTCTTGGGGAACAGGTGTTCCCATTTCAACGGCGTGATCCATATAGTTTTTGCCAACGGCGACAATCTTGGATGGCGCACAGGGAGCCAACAATGTATAACTATCCGGTGCTAACTCCAGATCAGTCGGTTGACCCTGTAGCCACGGCGGTGCATCTAAAACTTGGATACTGCGGTTGAGTTGTAGCAAGCCATAGTAGGTTTGCCCTTGAGCCGTTTTAATTCGGACGTAGCGCTGCGCCATGATATTAGAGATTCCTTGGTAATTGAATGAGAGCATTTTACTGATATGGGATTTTGATTGACCCTGGCAGCTAGCTAGAATTAATACCAAAAAATAGTAAAATTGCAAGAGTGTCATCTGGGCGGATTGTCTGCCTCAAGCCTAGAAGTAGGAAAAAACCCAGATCAGGCATAGAATAGAGCGGTTAAGTCAGCTCGAATCCTTGCTTCTGTGACTGGGGTAGCCTCCCGATTAAAAGCCATGGCTATCTCGAATCAGCAAAAGAAGCCCAACTGTCCATAAGGAGAAGACCATTTGTGAGCGATAGTTACGAAATGATGTACATCCTGCGTCCTGATATGTCAGAGGAGCAGGTTAACCAAGCTGTGACCAAGTATAAAGATCTCCTGCAAGAGCAAGGCGGTGAGGAGATTGACATCCAACATCGTGGTAAGCGTCGTTTGGCTTATCCCATCGACAGACACCGCGAAGGCGTCTATATCCAAATGAACTATAAAGCGCCCCCGACTCATGTGGCTCAGCTTCAGCGAGCGATGCGCTATGGAGATGAGGTGATTCGTTATCTGACGCTGAAACAGGAACTTCCCCCCGAACCCCAACCCGAACCGGTGGAAGTAGAAGCTTAGGGAGCGGCGTAAAAATAAAGTACCAGTGAGGCAAGCTGAATTCATGAACTCAGCCAAGCTTCCTTGGTACATGATTAAGTCGCAAGTCCCTTAGCTTTCCTAAGATAGCGACCCAAGTACCCCCCTCCACAGGTTACCTGTGGAGGGGGTCTGAAGGTATAGCAGTACCAAGGCAGGTTCTACCTTAGACTGCAACTTGGTATCAGTTGTTGTTTTACCCATCTGATTAGAATTGGGATGACATCAAAAGGACAAGCCGCCCATGCCAAAGACCAAAATTCTACAAGAAGGACAATCCTATACCTTCCGATCTTATTTCCAGATGCCTTACGAGGCAGAGGATATTCTTGCCGAGTTTGATTACACCCTTCACAAGTCACGTCTATCTTTACCCCTGTCTCAAAAGCAACTTGACCAACTCCCAGCATTGCAGCAGCGGCTAGAGGACACTCTCCTATTAACCAGCTTGAGTAACGAAGCGGCGCGGCGGGAAGCTTTGGTCTTTCCTGTACTGCTAGAAGTTGCCCGGTTATGCCAGTGCCAAATTCGTATTGAATACCCTCTAACTGTGAATCATTGGCTCAAAGGTAACCTGGACTACCTTGTGCGGGGGAAGACAGGTCTGATTGTGGTTGAGGCGAAACATGATGACTTGACTAGAGGTTTTACGCAGTTAGCCGTAGAACTGATAGCATTAACCCAAGTTGAAGAACAAAACATTCTCTACGGTGCTGTTACGATGGGAGATGCTTGGCGATTTGGCAAAATAGAGAGAACCGAACATCGCATCACCCAAGACATTACGTTATATCGGGTGCCCGACGACCTAGAACAACTCACCCAAATTCTCATCGGACTTTTTGATTAAATCTCTTGGTTAGAAACGGCTCGATTAGAATCTGCTGTCAATAATCAGACAACCCTTCACCAAACGGATAAGTAGGGAACCCAGTATGACGTAAAGTTTTTGATGACGACAGCTATGGGAAGCTCTTTGGTACTTGGAGGTATACCGCTTTCCCTGACGCCTTGAGTATTACCCAATAAGTCCTGAATTAGGCAACAATAGTAGGAAGAGTCATAGTAAGATTACTCTCAACTACTGATTATGCAACGAGTAGGTAGGTAAACCTAAAACATCCTCTAAAATTGCGATTTTCTTATTGTTCATCATTCAGGTTTTATCGCGATTCTGCCCAAGTCGCACTAATCGGTACTCGTTGTTACGATCAAGTCTTCCCCCTAAATCTCATCCTATTGTTGCCTGACGCTCCTGGACTCTCTCAGCATGACTGTAACGGATACTGTTGCCCATAAAATTTCGAGCTGGAATCGGCAAATCTATAAACGCTTGAAACTTGCTCTGAGTCTCGGACTACGGCGTCAAATTTTTGTGGCGATTTGTGATGATCTGAGTCTGCGGAATCGTCTGGCGGGTAAACTTCATGGGGAGTTGGGGACAACCTCTGCGATCGCGCCACCCACGGGGTCAGGCTCTACTAATTTAGTCAGCCTGAACATTAATGTCAATGATCCCCATCCCTTTGCCCAAATAGCTGCCTGGTTAGCTCAAAATCGCCATTCTCCCATCGCCACATCCCCTCCCTGTTTCCAACTCCTGGGTGTTGAACGCTTAACCCGTCAATCTCCAACAGTACAGCAACTGTTTCTCCGGCGTTTACAGTCGATTGAGCGCTATTTGCCGCAGTTAGACGCCAATGTGTTACTCTGGCTACCCCGCCCTTGGTTCCATTCCATTGTCCAGTCTGTACCGGAATTTTGGCGGTGGCGTACTGGGGTATTCGAGTTTGAAGGGGAACCCACACCACTTCCCCCTGTTGGCGCGACTCAACCGGAAGCCTCTCCCACGGCGGTGATGACTCAGGAGACAGAGGAAGAGGAGATAGACAAGACAGAGGAAACAGAGGCTTCGTTCCAAGAAACCTTGCAGACGGTGCTAACCCAGGAAGTGGACGAAACTCTGGATTTGCAGTTGTTCCAGAATAGTATAGGCAGCAATGGAGACTCTAATGGTGAGGTTGAACCCCTGATTGTCCCGACTAACGGGAAGTCTAATGCTAATCCGAATGGTAAAGGGATGCTGGGGGTTGTGGACTTTGAGATGGAAGAAACACCATTACCGCCGCAAAATCCGCCCACATCCCACCATCCTGCGGACACATCAACGGAAGCCCCAGATCTTCCCCAAACCGCGTCGCCCGCTGAGGCGTATTTACAACTGGGGAATCATTACCGTCATGCGATTGAACAAGGAGACACCTCAGAAGAAAATTTAGCGATCGCGATTCAGGCTTATGAGCAGGCGTTGCAATGGTTAGATGATACCTCGCCTTACGTGGCGGATGTTCTGAATGATTTGGGGAATCTCTATTGGATGCTCTCCCGCTGTCCCCAGGATACAGGGATGCGTCTATCTTATCTGGAACAGGGGATTCAAGCTTATCAGTTGGCATTAACCAAATTAACGGCTCAAGATGCGCCCCACACCTATGCCATGATCCAAAATAATTTAGGGGCAGCTTATGGGGATTTGGCTCGCTATAACGATGTCGCGGATAACTTAGAACTCTCGATTCGAGCCTACGAAGAAGCGTTACACTATCGTAATCCAGAAAATGACCCGCTTAAATATGCCTCTACCCAAAATAACTTAGGTACGGCGTATTGGCATTTAGCACAACATCACTCTCCTGTCAATAACTTACAGGCAGCAATTGGGGCGTATGCGGAAGCCCTGTGTTATTACAACAGTCGCTCGAATGCGACGAATTGGGCGATGATTCAAAATAATTTAGGCACAGCTTACTGGAATCTGGCACAGTATGAACAACCGGAAACCTGGCTGGAGTTAGCGGTGATAGCCTATAAAGATGCGTTAACTTATCGTACCCCAGAGGTGTCTCCGGCTGCCTGTGCCGCGACTCAGAATAATTTGGGTACGGCGTATTGGCATCTGGCGGATCGCTGTGTGGAAGACTCTCAGAGACGGGCAGACTATTTACGCCATTGTATCGCGGCTTATGAGGTCGCGATCGCGTTAGCCGAGGAATTGGCGCAGAATCATCCGCCGACATCAGTTAATTTTGATGTTATCGCCACTCGGAATAATTTGGGACTTGCCCATTATCAGTTTGCCACTGAACCGTCTTTGGGTGGGGGAAAAGAGGATCAATCCCACCATCTACAAACCGCCCTCCATCAGCATGTTCAAGCTTGTATGGGAGTAGCGGCGCGATCGGATGTTTACCAAACCTCTTTGGACTATATCATTAAAACGATTCGCACGTTCTACCAGGAACAAGGGATTAGTGGGCAAAATCTGGCACTTTCTAAGGTACCGGGTCAGCTTTTACCGGAAATTTTACCACGGCTGTAGAGGCTCACAAGGGTAGGTTTTTTAAGATTGGGGTTCAGGTGAGACAAGGAAGGAAAGTAGACCAGTAGACACCGACTCTCATAGTCAAATTTGTAAAGTTCTGCAAAGATGAATAGAATATGAAAAAAGATCGACGTAAACTGGGAACTCCCTGTGAAACTATCTTCCTTGCCCATCGTCGGTTTTGTTCTGACAGCACCCTTTTCATTGATGAATCCAGCCCCCAAAGATGTCTCTGATCCGTCTGAGTTACCAATTTCCCCCACTCCGAACAGTTTGCGTCCCATCGTCAAGCGCCAACGGGGGATATGGGGTATCTTTAGTTCCACCTTCCTAACCATTTTTCTGGCTGAGATTGGCGATAAAACCCAACTGGCTACCCTGCTGATCAGTGCAGAATCTCAATCCCCGTGGATTGTGTTTACAGGTGCCGCGATCGCACTAATTACCACCAGTTTAATCGGTGTCTTACTGGGAACCTGGTTAGCCAAGCGTTTACCGCCCAAAACCCTGGAAACCGCCGCCGGGACATTATTACTCTTCATTTCCGTTATGCTGCTGTGGGATGTGGTGCAACTCGGATGAAACAATTTGGAGTGTGTAGGGGCGGGTTTTACAGGATAGCGATGGTGCAGGTTCCCTCGCGTTTTAACCGAGGGATGAAACCACTATCGTTTTCTTTGCACCCAGATGTGACGAAACCAGCCCCGACTGAATCAGAGAGTTTTGAAGATTATGGATTGGCAATTACTAGGATTAAGCTTCATTACTGTATTTTTAGCCGAAATTGGTGACAAAAGCCAACTGGCGGCGATCGCGCTTGGGGGTAGCCTCAAGTCGCCTCGTGCGGTATTCTTGGGGGCTGTAGCCGCATTGCTATTAGCCACGTTGATTGGCGTATTAGCAGGGGGAGGCGTCGCGCAACTGTTCCCGGTGCGAATTCTCAAAGCGATCGCGGCGGTGGGTTTCGCATTAATGGCTGTTCGCTTGCTGTGGCCCTCCGAAGATGAAGCATGAGAACGTTTTTATGTAGGGGCGGGTTTGACTATTATCGTTTCTTCCCTCACCCAAATGCAACTAAACCCGCCCCGACCAAATTTTCCCAGAGATTCTAAACAACCAATACACGAAAATGGTTTCTCTTGCCCGAAAAAACTTACTTGAAGACATTCCCCGCTTTTTAGTCGCCCAAGCTGGAATTATGTTTGCGGTGAGTTTAGTCACGTTGCAAACGGGTATTTTTAATGGATTTACCCAATCCACCGCTCAATTAATTTACAATTCTAATGCAGATATTTGGGTCGCATCAGATAAATTGGTGCAAGTTGAACTGACACTACCCATTCCCTTATCCCATGTTATCTCCGCCCGTCAGGTGGAAGGCGTGGCTAAAGCTGAAGCCCTGATTTTTAGTGGCGCGTTGTGGAATCCACCCCAAGGGGAAATTACCCGGGTAAGGGTAGTGGGATTTGACCCCAATGGGCAACTATTTCAACCAATCAATCTCGTTCAAGGCGATGTGGGGGACTTATCTGAACCCTATAACATTATCGTCGATGCAACCAACCAAGATTCTCTAAATATTCAACAGATTGGGGATATTGCCCAAGTGAATTCCTTGCCCGCCAAAGTGGTAGGGTTCACACAAGCGAACGCCTCGATTGTGTCCAATTCCTTCATGTTTACTTCCCTAACCAGTGCGAATGCTTTCTTAAAATCGGGTCAAAAGTCGGAATTATCTTGTAAATTGCCGTCAGGTTCTGAGGATTTAATTTGTACCAATACTTATTCGAGAGTATCGGAAGCAGAACTCCGCAATCAACCGCCACCGCCACCGAATCCATTAGTCGCCTCTGATCTCATTCAATATGTTTTAATTGCGGCAGAACCCAATCAGGATTTATCACAACTGAAAGCACGATTAGAGAAAGCATTACCCAATGTCAGTACCTATACTCGCCAGGAATTTATTAAAAAGAATCAAGACTTTTGGCAACAACGAACTGGAATTGGCTTTATCTTAGGATTGGGCGCGGTGGTTGGTGTTGTGGTTGGTGTAATTATTGTCGGTCAAATTCTTTATTCCTCGGTCTCTGACCATATTACCGAGTTTGGCACACTTAAAGCCATTGGCGCGTCAGATTGGCGAATTTACGGCGTAATTATTGAACAGGCGCTGTGGATGTCGGTTCTCGGTTATCTCCCCGCCATGCTCCTCTGCTACAGTGTAGCCCTGTGGACATCAGCAACTCAGGGAATTGTGATTCTGATTACCCCCCTATCCGCGATCGCAGTTTTGGCGATAACGGTGGGAATGTGCGTCGGTTCAGCTATTTTCGCGATTCAGAAAGTGACGCGCCTTGATCCAGCGATGGTATTTAATCAGTAGATCATTATTCTTGACTTAACCTTGTTTTTGGTTGTAGGGGCGAGTCGCTGCATCAATAGATGATGTGAGAATTAACCTGTCTCGACTCGCCCTTTTCTCAAAGTACGTGATGTCAGATAATTGCCGAAACTCCGTGGAGGGCGACCCGAGTCCATTAATGGTTTGGTGGTATGAATTATGTGCGGCGGGTCGCCCCTACAGTGTTTATCTATTCTTCATTCCTGCTGATTTTGATTCACCAATAACGCCACCGGAAAATCACTGAGAACATCTCGAATCCACAGGGTATCGTCCCCCTTAATTTCCCGTCCCGTCATCACATCCCGCCACATAGACGAGGAACTAGATGGTAAAGAAATCCGGGTTTCTTGCCAAACTTGTTCACCCATGGGATATTCGTTTGGCTTCACTAAACTCGTCAACAGCCGAGGGACAATGACAATCACCGTTGTATGATCCCAGGTTCGGGCAAACGTAACCACATGATCCTTCAAGCTACCAATAACAGTCAGTTTGTGGTAATCTCCTCGCTGGAATAACTCTAAATACTCGCGCCGGGTTTTTAGGGCTTGATAGATGACGAATAACTTAATTCGACCGTCTTCTGGAGTTTGACAAAGTTCCTGAACTAAACCCAGGCTATCCGTTTCAAAGCGCTGCTTCAGTTCTTGCACTAACGCCAGCCGCTGTTCAAAATCCACCGGACGGCGATTATCGGGATCAACTAAACTTAAATCCCACAGTTCCGTTCCTTGGTAAAAATCAGGAACACCGGGAGATATCAGTTTCAACAAGGCTTGGGAGAGACTATTAAAAATGCCGTAATGTTGAATTTTGCGTTGAAAGGGAAGAAACGCTTCTAAAAAGGGATTGTCGTGGATATCTTTGAGTAAGCGTTCCGCAAACCGAATAAACCCTTCTTCATAGTTGGTATCCGGTTTCAACCAAGCCGTATGGACTTTTGCCTCTCGGATTGCCTTAATAATATAGTCTTTGATCCGCTGCACATAGCTAGGGAACTCCGCATCATTAAAGGGAAAGGTTCCCAGCAAGGTTTGATAAAGAAAGTATTCGTCATTGGGATCAGGAATATCTAACCCATCAATACAATCCTTGTGAACCGCATTTATTTCCTGCCATTTCCTTAACATACTATCCCACTCGCCAGGAATTTCGGAAAGGACATTAATTCTGGCTCTCACATCTTCACCCCGTTTTGTATCGTGGGTTGCTGTTGTATTTATTGTATGGGGCCAATCAGCGATGCGGTGTTGGTTAAAGTCATGAAAGTCATCTAAGGAAACGCCAAACTCACCCGGATTACCACCCACTTCATTAAGAGAGATGAGACGGTTGTAAATATAGAATGTCGTATCTTCTACCCCCTTGGCTGTCAGCGGTCCGGTAAACTGTTGTAGCCGCATGACAAAATAACGCCATTGTTCGGCTTCTTCGGGATTGAGTGACTCATCAACCTCCAGTAATAAAAACTTCTCAATAAACGTCAGTTCGTTAAAGAAAATTGGCGTATTTTCTTTGGCTTTGCTAATGACAGACTCAATACAATCTCGATCCGCTTTGCTCAAGCCTTCTGGACTAATGTAGGTTCGGTATACGGGAAACAACGCCATGATTTCGACTAAAGCGGCTTTCAGCGCATAGATAGTAAAGTCACTAGCGTATCTGTACCGACCAGAAATTCGTTTGAGTAAATTGGCTAAATTATCGATATCGCCGGTCAAATGCTTGGCGATAATCAATCGCTTTTTGTCTTCAATTATGACTTGATAAGATATGGAATTCCCGATAAAGCGATAGTAAACGCTGTCAAACTTAGGCTGAGTCTGCTGATGACAGAAAATGCCATTAACCTTGTTTAAGAAATCATACCCACTCGTCCCTTGTACGGGCCACGTCAGCGGCAAATCTTCATCCTCTTCCAATATTTTCTCAACCACGATATACGCATCAGAGGTATGGTATCGCAAACGATTCAAATATTGAGCCGGATCGTAAAGTCCATCGATATGATCGATTCTGACGCCGCTAAATTTATTTTCCTCAATCAGCTTTAATATCAACGCATGATTATGTTCAAAAACCCGCTCATCCTCGATACGAACCGAAATCAGGTCATTGACTGTGAAAAATCGCCGATAATTCAGTTCTTCATTACCCACCTTCCAGTAAGCGAGGCGGAAAAACTGCTCCCCTAATAATTGCTCTAACAAGTCAAAGCTTTCAGGTTTTCCGGGTTCTCCATTAAAGATTTGAATGTTTTCGTCAATGAACTGCCTGACTTCTACACTATCATTCCAGAGTTCCCATAACATGCTCTTGATGAAGCCAATTTGGTCATAGCGTTCCGTTCCTTCTTCGCCAGAGGGAATGTATTTTAATGCATAGAGAGCGCCCAGGAACTTGACAAAATCAGGATGATTCCTGCCTAATTTCCGGCGAATACGTGCCAAATCGTATGTTAAGACATTGGAGTAGGATTCGATGCGAATGGGAAACTGTAGGTCATAGTAATTAATCGTAAAACCTTCTTGGTTATACTGGAGTTTGAGTTCACCACTTTCTAAGCAATCTCCACAAAATTTTCCTAAAAATGGCGCTAATACTCGCTGCCGAATGCCCTCATAATGATGTTCCCAATTAATATCAAAGTAGTCTTTATATTGAGAATTAGGACCATTCTCTAAAACTTCGACCAGGATGGGATTTTGACGATCAAAAGCCATGTGGTTCGGCACAATATCCTGAAGCCATCCTAACCCGTGCTTTTGCATCTCCTCAATTAGAGACTCAAAGTTCTCCAATCCGCCGAGTTCTGGGTTTATTTGATTGGGATCAACCACATCGTAGCCATGAGTGCTACCGGATCGGGCTTTAAATATGGGGGATGCATAAAAGTCAGAAACTCCTAATTCAGCCAAGTAGGAAATAATGGCTTTTGCTGACTCAAAGGTAAACTCAGGATTAAATTGAATTCTATAGGTGGCGACTGGAATCCGCATCATAAGCTTTTAGAGGGGTTAAAGAACTGACAGAGCGTTGGCTCTAAGAATTGATCTAAAAATGGCTTGTTAACAGTGGCGTTAAACCTTAGGATAGTTGCGTTGTAATGCTTAAATCATAGCTTAACATTAGTTAATTATACAGGGATTGGCTCTGAGCAATACCAAGAGTACCGGACAGGAAGGCTCCAAGGCAGATGATTTTCCGGAAAAAGTACCTCAAGGGATAAAGGGGGTGACAAAAGCGAATGTGATATTAGCCACCAAGATTTACAAATCAAGCAATACATGCATTATCTCTAGGCAACACCTTATTTGCTGATAATGGTATGATTTTGACTTGGCTTACATCCCCTTTTGGGCGGATTACGCCTCTTTCTGACGACTGAACCGAGGCTAGTGTCACTGACAATATAAGGCAAAACTCAGGGGAGCAAGGGTTAGGGATTGTCCAGCTTGTAGCTGTTGGGGGAGGTGAGATCCCTCACCCATCCATTCCTTATCCGCCGAGTCAATCACTTTTGAGAAGTTCGCTGGGGGAATCTGAGGCGAAACCTTTACCGCATCTTTGCCAAAGTTGATCAAGCCGAGGACTTGGCTATCTCCAGCCGTGCGATGGATAACAATAACCTTTTCTGGGGACAAGCTCGATACATTAAGATTCTGCCGATCTAGTTTAGCCAAAGCTGGGGTTTCTTTGCGTAGCTGAATTAACCGTTTGTACCAGCGCCGCAATACGGCATATTTGTCTTGATCTATCTTCTCCCACTGTAGTTTTGACTGCTCAAAGACTTTTGTCCCTTGGGGATCAGGGGCGTTGTCCCAACCAAATGCCTTAAACTCTTCAGCCCTCCCGGTACGCACGCCTTCAATTAAATCGGGATCACTGTGACTGACAAAATACTGAAACGGTGCATCTTCCCCATATTCTTCGCCCATAAATAGCATCGGGACATAAGGAGAAAGCAATACAGTGGCAGCGGCTAGCTTCAACCCCTGAAAGTCTACCAAAGTGGATAAGCGATCGCCAATTAGTCGATTCCCAATTTGATCGTGGTTCTGGATACAGACGACAAACTGTTCCGCTGGACGATCTGCTGCTGAATTGCCATGGTTGCGTTTGCGGAAGCTGGAATATTGTCCACTATAGATATAGCCTTCGCGCAGAGCAACTGCCAACTGCTCAATTTTGCCAAAATCTTCGTAATATCCCGATAGTTCGCCCGTTAACAGGGTATGCAAGATGTGATGAAAGTCATCGCACCATTGAGCATCATGACCAAATCCCCCCTCTTCCCTGGGTTTAATTACACGCACGTCATTGAGATCACTTTCGGCGATGACGTATCGTTGCACTGGCGTGGTGCGATTGAAGTTGGCGACAGCATCCCCTAATTCTTGTAAAAAGGGTTGAGCGCTCATATCGTAAATGGCGTGAACTGCATCAACGCGCAGGGCGTCAATGTGGTACTTATCTAACCAGTACAGCGCATTCTGGATAAAGAAATTCCGCACCTGATTACTATAAGCGCCATCAAAGTTAACCGCATTGCCCCAAGGGGTACGGTATTGATCCGTAAAGTAGGGACCATACGCCCACAGATAGTTGCCTTCGGGTCCTAAATGGTTATACACCACATCTAAAATGATGGCGATCCCCGCCTGGTGACAAGCATCCACAAGTTTTTTCAACCCCGCAGGTCCCCCATAAGAGTCTTGCACACCATAAACATAAACCCCGTCATACCCCCAGTTGCGACTTCCGGGAAACTGAGCAACGGGCATAATTTCAATGGCGGTTATGCCTAAATCCTGGAGGTAACTCAAGCGGGGAATAATCGATTCAAAGGTTCCCTCTTGGCTAAAGGTACCGACGTGAAGTTCGTAAATAATTAGGTCTTTGAGGGGAATTCCTTGCCAGGAATCATCCGTCCAGTCAAATTGATGATCCACCACCTGAGAGGAACCATGGACTCCCTGAGGTTGGTAATGGGAGGCGGGATCAGGTCGTTCCAGTGATCCATCGAGTTGGTAAACGTAGAGGGTTTCTGGGTCAGCTTTTATCGTTTCCTGCCAATATCCCCATTCATCCTTTTGCAGGGGAATCACTTGATCCTGGGGAGAGACGATGTGAACCGCAACGCTGTCCCGAAACGGTGCCCAAACTCGAAATTCACATTGACCGTTACCCAGGTAGTTGCTGCCAATTTTCATATCACCCCTCTGTAAATGCATAGTCTGAGAAACTTGTCAAGGTTTTCGCCGTGCGATCGCCTGACTCTGAATCAGCCAATAGGCGGGGTATCCGCACACGATCCGATGACCCCACAGGTTATAACGTTTAAATCTAACATCTGGTCTGACCTCTCTGGAATAGCCGGCTCAAGTCGCCTATGGCTACCTTCTTAATTTGACCAGATTGTTGTAACAACTATTACACGCTTTTGTAACAATGAGATCCCTCTTAAGAAAGAGGCATCAAGGAGGGAGAAGGCAAATATGGGAAAGGCGCCTGGGAGTCTTGCCGTGTTTCGACCCCAAGCGCCTTTTCCTTTTCCTCACACACACAACCTAAGTATACTCAATTTTTGCAAGTTGTCCAGTCCCAAACCGGGAAAATGTTATCCGTGTTTAACTGATGTCGTTTTTCTTCTCATTCCGTAACCCCCTATAATACCTCTAGTTAGGCTAAATTAGCGTTTGGGTTAAGCTATAACCCAATGTATTTGTTTGTCTATATCAAGATCAAGGATTGTATACGAGGAAACTCATGCTGATGAGAAGTTATCGCTCCATTCTGGCGTTGATGCTGGCGCTGGTGACCACCTGTTTAGTAAGCTGCGGGAGTCCTGCGGCAACTGCACCGCCTCCAGCTTACACATCTCAGCAGGTTGAGCAGATTCAGCGCACGGTGTCTAACCTGTCGGAACTGCGGGGAAAAATGCCCGTTCTGAAAACGAAAATTGATAACCGTGATTGGGTTGATGTCAGCACTTATATTCATGGTCCACTAGGTAGCTTGCGGCGAACCATGAGTTATCTGACACGCCAACTGCTTCCCCAAGACCAAAAGGCAGCCAGTGAAGCAGCAGATGACTTGTTTGAACATTTGCAGCAAATAAACACTGCCGCTGAAAACCGCAACTATCAACTGGCGATCACCAATTATCAAGAGGCACTAATCGACTTTGATCGGTACTTAAAGCTGATTCCGGATGCCAGTAATGTAGCTGGAGTTGCCTGAATGACTCATGTTGCCATCATTGGGTGTGGGATTGTTGGTGCCGCGATCGCATACCAACTGAGTGGCGTTTCGGGGCTACAGGTAACTGTGCTGGATCGACAACCCCCCGCCCAAGGATCAACCGGGGCAGCATTGGGTGTCTTGATGGGTGTAATTAGTCAAAAGGTTAAGGGAAGAACATGGCAGTTGCGCCAAGCTAGTATGCAGCGCTATGAAACCCTGATTCCGGAATTGGAAACCTTGACTGGGCATCACATTCCCTTTAACCGTCAAGGCATCTTGATGCTGGCGTTTGAAAACGACGATTTAGCCCGTTGGCAGAATTTAGTCAACATTCGCCAATCCCAAGGATGGCAACTAGAAATTTGGAACAAGGCTCAAGTTGAATCCCATTGTCCTCAGCTTAATCTGGAGAATAGTATTGGTGCGATTTATTCTCCCAATGACCGACAAGTTGAACCTACCGCCCTTACTCACGCCTTAGTTGCTGCTGCCGAAAAGAGGGGCGTAACATTTAAGTTTGGCGTTGGTGTGGAAGGAATAGAATCCATGCCTGTTAATGGTTCCAATCAGCGAATTTGTCAGCAAATTTACACCCAGACAGAAACCTTGGCAGTGGATTGGCTGGTAATTGCAGCGGGATTAGGTTCGGTGCAATTGGTCAATTTTCTGCTATCCTCACCAAATCAATCGTCTGCGATCGCACTCAAACCCGTTCTCGGTCAAGCGTTACAATTACGCCTAGGGAATACAATTGGTCATCCAGATTTCCAGCCTGTGATTACAGGGGATGATGTGCATATTGTGCCAATCGGTGGCGGTGATTATTGGGTAGGGGCAACGGTGGAGTTTCCTCAGGGTACGGAAGTGATTGCAGAACCAGCGTTACTCGAACAGGTTAAGGAAGATGCGATCGGCTTTTGTCCCGCTTTAGCCCAAGCCACAGTGGTTCGCACTTGGTTAGGTAAACGTCCTCGTCCAGAAGGACAGCCCGCTCCGGTTATTGGTAAACTATCAGGCTATGATAATGTCTTGCTAGCAACGGGTCACTATCGCAACGGTGTTCTCCTCGCCCCAGCTACCGCCCAAGAGATTCAATCGATCATCTGTGCAACTTAAAACTTAGTGCAGGGCTTGGTTTATTTAAGATGACGGTGAAGACGAAGTGTACCAACAAGAGCAAATTCAAGAGTTATTTGGGAATGAAGTTCTCGATTATCTAAAAAACAAAAATAAAGGGGGAATAGTCAACGAAAAAGGTAATACTTATGAGAATTTTTTTGCCGTATATAAAATATCGGTTTTGTCCAAAGATGTCTTAGAAAATGAGAAACAAATAGTATTGGCTAGTCAAATCATGGCGTTTGTTGATGACTTAATTATTAACGACATCCAGGAGAATATTTATCAACACTACCAGTTGAAAAATACTGCAAGTTTGACATGGGGAAGTGGACTACGCTCAATTGCTGACGATTTTGCTAAACAATACAACTTAAATCAAACTGTATCAAAGCAATCAGAAATGACGTTAGTTGTTTCTAACTTCCAACTCAGAGACAGGTTGGCAAATCAAATACCTCAGCAAATAGCCGAGTTTAGTAAAGTTGATTACTTTTACTTTGCCTCTAGTTTACCAAAAGTTCTTCAAGAAGAACAGGAGTTTAGCCAAGCTGTGGCATATCTTTGCGCTTTTGACAATCCTGAACCCGATAAAATTGAATGTGTAGCTAGTGTGATTCTAGGCGCTTGGCTTTCCAGCGATAAATCTAATGTCTCTATTAGGGAAATTTTGGAAAAATCTCGACAATCGCAACCTTCTTATATTCGTTACTTTGGTAGCCAAGATGTGCAAATCGATCCAGAGGTTAAAAAAATTCTTGATCAAATACAAGGGTTTACGTACAGCATATCTAAAGGTTTTTTGCAATGGCTAAAAATTATATAATTATTCATTTTTGAGTATACAAACTAGGAGATAATTTGCATGCAATTTATAACCAAAATAAATTCAAGAGCCTATACAGAATTAGCTGACACGGAAACAAAAAAAATTCTCGATAAATTAGCAGATAAAAGCACATCTCCTGAAGCCTATCGCTCAGTTATGTTTAAGCTAGGGGTAAAACTTGGTAATTCAATTTTAAAGTCTATTAATAGTCAAAGCAATGTATATCTAGCCTGTACCGTTGAAGATGCGGATTTTTTAGCCAAAGGAATTCTCACGACTTTAGAACCTAAAGTTTCAAAACTTGCCTTCGCTTGTTTTTGGAATCAACGATTTTCCCCCTTTGAGATAAACGAGTTAAAAGTTGCTCCGATACTCAAAAAGTATCAAGAGCCTGTTAATAATGATATCGTTCAGTATTTAATCGTGATTAAGTCTATTATCTCTGGTGCTTGTGTCGTGAGGACAAATCTAACTAATCTAATTCAAAAAATTGAACCCGAAAAAATACTTATTGCTGCACCAGTAATTTATAAAACAGCAGAAGAAAAGTTAAGGAGTGAATTCAACAAGGATATTTACAGTCAATTTGAGTTTTTCTACTTTGCTAAAGATTCCACCCGAGATGATAAAGGTATAGTTCTACCTGGTATTGGTGGTAGTGTGTATGAGCGGCTAGGTTTTGAAGATCAAGATGAAAAGAATAGATATATTCCTGAAATCGTTAAATCTCGACGTCAAAAGCTTGTTCAAAAAATTTAAAAGGGTTGATTTTAACTAAAATTCATCCTTTAAGATTTTGTCGCGAGGAATACAGTTTAATTCGGCGTTCTGGAAAAAATTGTGCTAACGAAACCACTAATACCACGACTGCATCCTAGAACAGCAGCCAATTGTTCACTCGTTGGCTTTGTGGCAACACTGTTACAGAGTTTGACAGAGTTTTTTGGATAAGTTCCATAAATCACCATAATTTTAAAATAGCTTGTCAGATTACCAATCCCCCTTCCTTCGGCACACCTAGCAACTAAAATCGCAGCCGTCGTACCGATGCACCGCCTAGCTCTTTGTTCATTATCTCAGGAGATAATTAGAGATTAAGCGATGATACAGGTATGTTCAGTATCATCATAAACCATTCCTTTGTTCAAGAAAAAATGATGCCTGATAATAGTTGGATAAATCTGGCGTTATCTATTGTTTGATAATCCTTCACAAGGAAGTACCAACGCATCGCCAATGGCTGTACCCAGCAAGCAGCCGATTATTGAATCGGTTGGGTTAGCCATGACAGGTAAGGAGAGGATTAGATTGGGCGCGATCGCAACATTGGTTCTGACGATAACCTCTGTTCTCCTATCCCTGACAGGAACAGGGTTTGCCGCTATCTCGTGGCGTGTAACCATGGCGTACTCTTATCGGAGCTTGTTACCTTGGAGAGTAGAAGGGTGATTAGCACTACCAGACGATAAGCTTATCAGCAGTAACAGGCTATTCCTTAATCCTACCAATGTAATCGGGTAAGCCTGAGAATTAGTGTAAATTGGCAGGACGTGTCTTCCCAATGACGAATAATAATCTTTTGCTTGATTTTCTACTACCAAACGTGACGCGATCGCGACCCATGAACCTAATCAATTATTCTAGGCAAAGACAAGTCTTCATTCAACAACTGTTCACCCTAATCAACCTAGAGATTGGAGTAGATTTGTGGCAATTGTAATTTCATTTATTAACTTGAAGGGAGGTGTGGGTAAAACAACAACCACCGTCGCCGTTGCTGAGATGCTGGCTGGAGTATTCCATCGCAAAGTTTTGGTTATTGACCTTGATCCGCAAACCAATGCCACATTAATGCTGATTGGCGAAGAACGATGGGAAGAACTCAATGAGAATCGTCACACATTAGCCCAACTGTTTCTGGATGCGATCGCGCCAGAACATCCTAATTTTCATCTCCAGAAAACGTTGCAAAAGCAAGTCTCTAATGTTAAAGATTTAACCAGTTTAGATTTGCTGCCGTCGAGTTTAGATCTAATCAATGTGCAAGATAGGCTAGCGACTATTCCCGCTGGGCGCTTTTATGCCGCCAGTCCGATTAACATTTTGCGGCGAGGACTTCGCGCCATGATTCAACCCTATGATTACATTCTCATCGATTGCCCACCTAATTTAGGTATTGTCACACTCAATGGGTTACGAATTTCCCATGGTTATATCATTCCCACCATTCCGGATATTCTCTCAACCTATGGAATTCCCCAAATTACCAAAACTATTCATGAGTTTTCCGAAACCATCGCTGAACCGATTGTTCCTTTAGGTATTGTCATTTGTAAATATAATGCTGGCATGACACTTCACGATCGCGTAATTAAGGATTTACGTCGATACAGTAAAGATGCCCGTGTCTTTGAAACCCAAATTCCCCACAAACAACAAATTGCTGAAACCGTTGAATTCAATCAGCCCGATAAATTTTCCACCTTGCGACAAAAATGGGGATATGCGGGTCAGTTTGAACAATATCTAAATTTAGCAAAAGAGATCCGACTAGCGGCGAGTAAAATCATCAAAAATCAGCTCTATCACTCCAGCTAAACGTGGAGAAATTCAATGAGTCTCGACAAACTTACAGCGTTGATCAAACTCCTGGAAGAAATACTTCCCGATACTCAAGCCACTCTGACCAAATACCAACATGATCCTGACTTTGCCGAACAGATTGATTCGTTATTTAAAATTTTATCGACAAAAAAGCCATCTCCCGCGAAAAAACGCCGCACTCGCCGACGTACCAGTGCTTTTGACCCGGTTGAACTGTATCACCAAAAAGGGGAGAAACACTTATGCGAACAGTTACAGCCACTTGAGGTTGAACAACTCAAAGATATAATTGCCGAACATGGGATGGATTCAAGTCGGCGGGCAATGCGCTGGAAGAAACGCGATCGCCTGATGGAGTTGATTGTCCAAACCGCTAGCTGTCGCGCCCGTAAAGGCGATGCCTTTCGGTGAGAGAGAGCGATAGACGGAATGTTTGATGCGTCAAGCGCTAAAGCGCTCACTACGAACGGCGCGATCGCGATGATGGCTATCCCTAGGGGACGGCTCGTTCTACAATAGTTTTCTAGCCTAAAAATGTTCGGTTAACCAGTCTTTTCAAATCTTAACCTATGTTTCCCATTAATCGTCCTCGCCGTCTCCGCCAAACCACCCAGTTGCGTCGCATGGTACGTGAAAATACTGTCACAACCAGCGATCTGATCTACCCCTTGTTTGCTGTACCCGGTGAAGGAATTGCCAAAGAAGTCAAATCCATGCCAGGAGTCTATCAGTTATCGGTGGATAAAATCGTGGCAGAGGCGAAGGAAGTTTACGATCTGGGGATTCCGTCGATTATTTTATTCGGCATCCCGGATAATAAAGATGTGGAAGCCACGGGCGCATGGCATGATTGTGGCATTGTCCAGAAAGCTGCCACAGCGGTTAAAGAAGCGGTACCAGAATTGGTGATTATTGCCGATACCTGTTTATGTGAATACACCAGTCATGGACACTGTGGGTATCTGGAAGTGGGTGATTTAAGCGGACGAGTTCTCAACGATCCTACCTTAGAACTACTCAAGAAAACTGCCGTTTCTCAAGCCAAAGCAGGGGCGGATATTATTGCCCCATCTGGAATGATGGATGGCTTTGTCCAGGCAATTCGCACAGGATTAGATGAAGCTGGATTCCAAGATACGCCGATTCTGTCTTATGCGGCGAAGTATGCCTCTGCCTATTATGGACCGTTTCGGGATGCAGCCGAATCACCACCACAATTTGGCGATCGCAGCACCTATCAAATGGACCCCGCTAATAGCCAGGAAGCCCTCAAGGAAGTAGAACTGGATATTGCTGAGGGGGCAGATATGCTGATGATTAAGCCCGCGTTGGCTTATATGGATATTATCTGGCGGGTGAAGGAAGCTACAAATTTACCGGTTGCCGCGTACAATGTATCGGGTGAATATTCCATGGTTAAAGCCGCCGCCCTGAATGGCTGGATTGACGAACAGAAGGTGGTGATGGAAACCTTGACCGGATTCAAGCGATCGGGTGCTGATTTGATTCTGACGTATCATGCCAAAGACGCCGCCCGTTGGCTATAGGAGTGATTGGGTAATACCGAGTTGCGCTCAAACGTATACTTCGCACGGGAGCGAGTTTGTCATTCTCAAAGGAGCGATAGCGGAGTGTTAACGAAGCTTGGCGTTAGCCTAGAATCTCACCAGATGCTTCGCTGGACTCCGTTACGCTCTGCATTATAAAAGCTCAGTTTGTGACCGCGAACATTAGCTAAACTTGATGAAAGCGAGGAAAACTCTTGATGACTGCCACCCTGATTCAAAGTCCAGATCGCGTTGTTTTACCTAATATTAGCTGGCAAACGTACCAGTTGTTAATTAGGGATTTTGAACAAGAACCAGCTATTCGTCTGACCTATGATCGCGGGATGTTAGAAATCAGAATGTCCTTAGATCCTCATGAAACTTACAAAAAACTTCTAGGACGGTTGGTTGAAGCAGCGACTGAAGAACTTGATATTGAAATTCGCAGCCTGGGTTCACGTACTTGCGATCGCGCAGATTTAGCCAGAGGGCTAGAACCCGATCAATGCTACTACATCCAGAATGAAGCGCTGGTTCGAGGAGTCGCTCAAATTGACTTAAATCAATTTCCACCTCCTGATTTAGCCCTAGAAATTGATATTACCAGTAGCTCAATCAATCGCCTGTCGATTTATGCAACCCTGGGAGTACCAGAAGTCTGGCGTTACAACGGACAAACACTAACCATCCTGAGTTGGCAGAACGGCGAATACCTATCTCTTGACAGAAGTATCGCCTTACCTTTGCTAAATGCTGAGGATCTGGTTAGATTCTTAGCCTTAAGAAACGCGATTGGAGAAACCAAATTAGTCAAACAATTTCGTCGATGGGTGAAAGACACCATAGCTGAGGCTGAAAGCTAGCGTTTACTTTTCACCGCCACCCCAACCAGCGCAGTACAGGAACCAGCAGATAATAACTAACGCCTAACCAAAATCCTATGGTAATACCAAGTAAACTAAAGAAACTAATGGTATTGATAAAATCTAACCAACTGCCATCGGAGAAGGAAAAGATGTGAATTAATACCTCCAACGGTAAGATATTTAACCGAACTAAGCCGGAAAATAGCATACCCGTACCCGCTGCGGCTACGGCGGCGTGAACCAGGTAATGACTGGGTAATCCTAATCCTAACACCAAGGGAATAACCGCAATAGCTGTGACTAAACCCAGTAACCGATCCGCGATCGCATAAGATAGCGATAGCTGCAAAAAATCCCCCAATCCGGTCAATTGTTTCCTAGCTAAAGCGGAGATCGACGCCTGCCAAATAAACCAACCCACACCATACCCAAAAACCCCGGTAATCCCAGCAATAATCCGCCGTTTCTGTTGACCGAATCCTCCCGCCTCCGTTAATCCCCACGCTGTTCCCATACCCGCACAAGCAAACATCAGCAGTTCCCGCCAAGGGATAATCTGAATTTCAGGAACGATTAGAGTCCATTGTCCGCTCATCCAATCCGCAAAGCGATCGTCAATAATCGTCCAGTTAATCAAAGCAAATCCCGCGATCGCGCCAAAGGCTGCACCCATTCCCGCCATTACCATTTCCCAGGTGATATCTAAACAAGCCAGAACAATGCTGATCAAGACTCGCCACACCCAACGCACAAAGCTAAAGATAATTTCAGCGCAGGTAATCAGAACTCGCAGAGAAATGTCCTTTACCGTTCCGGCGGCTTTAGCCAGCGTCTGAGATAATGAGGAAGACGATTTTCGGTTAAAACGGCAACTGACGACCAAACGCCGTTGAATGTCGGCAGCTTTAGCGGGTCGTTTTTGGGGATCAAGCCGGATCATACTGTCGAGTAAGTTAGCTAAACCCCGACGGACTTTCGTGCGATCGCGCCAGTGAAAGTCACCCGTCGCCGGATCTTGTAAATCCGCTAAATCTTGACCTGTGAGTAATTGAATCATGGTACGCCCTAAGGCATAAAAATCAGCCCTCGGTCCCACCGCATCCCCCGCAATCTGTTCAGGAGGACTGTAACCCGGAGAAATTAATCGTGTAGAACGATTCTCTTTCCCCACAGGGATCGCGCCAATTTGTTTCGCACCGCCAAAATCAATCGCCACCAGTTGACCGGTTCCCTCTCGTACCATTAAGTTTGAGGGTTTAATATCTCGGTGAATAATTCCCAAATCATGTAACTCCTGGAGAATATCAGCCGCTTGGTACAGCCAATTCATAATCAACATCTCCGGACACCCCTGAGGGTAACGGTTTAAGATCGCCTCCAGCGTCTGACCATTTATTTTTTCCATGACCAGACAAGGGAGTACGCGCTGTTGGCAGGATCTCAGACGTACTGTAAAATAGGCATCAGACTCCACTTTAGGCACACCCGGATGGTTCAGACGTTGCAATACGGCTGCCTCTTGTTCAAATAGCTGCAACGCCTTGGGTGACGTTTCCACCAAAAGTTTCAATACTTTTTCAGTTTGATCCTGCTGATCCCAAACCGCATAAATCGCTGCAAATCCCCCTAAACCCAAAAGCTGGAGAGGAATGTAGCGATTATTTAGTCGCAGCATCGATCCACAACTGCTACAAAACTTAAAGTCCCCAGATTGAGGATAAGGACGGGGGCAGTCGGGATTAATACAATAGACCGACTCTATAAATGACTGATGCACGATCACCAGCGATAGACGGTGCCTCTCGATTCTACACAATAAACTCCCCAGTCTTTTCAATGATGGGGACTTAAGGCTTTAATTAATTAAAATTAAATAGTCTTTGAATATATTTTTCTATTATATCATGGCACGGAGCTTTTCATTTTAAAGTATAAAAGCTTAGTTGTAGACTTAGTTGAGTCCGGTAGCATACATTCACTCATCTACCCTTGTCGAGTAGGCGTCTCCCTTGCCCCTTAGGATGGGCAGGATACCCACCTTATCCGAAAATAATAGTTCTGCCAAAAGAAGGATGCCTTCTAGCAGGAGACATTCACTTTTTTTTACAAAAATAATCTATAATTCGCGCTTTGTGGCGACTTAAAGATAATAAACGCCCCAACAGAAAAAGGAAATATATTATTGTCTAGCTGTAGTATAAAGATTATGTATGGATTTTTTTAATTTACGAAAATAAATAGATATTGATGTTATTAATTTAAATAGGTAAATCGATTGTGAAGTTTAGATGAGTCATAGTCGATTTCCGTGTGTATGCCGCTCCTTGTTGTTAGCGATCGCGAATAGCTATCAAACGATGACTGCTTTCTGGAAACTAACTGATTACACTGATTAATCCAAACGTTATGCAACTAGAAACCAACCTCGCTGGGACTGACGATACATCAATGATGAGCATGCAACATAATCACAATCTTCCTCATCAAGACCATCCAGACAAACAAGCTCAACATCTAGAATTATTTGACTTAGTTCCCCATTCAGCCGCAACTCATGTCGCTGTAAACGATGGGTCATGGTTTGATCCCAATACATGGCAGCAAGGTCAGGTTCCTGGAACTGATGCTAAAGTCGTCATTTCTGAAGGTGTTCATGTCACCTACGACGCTGAGAGTGACACTCGTCTAGAAACCGTGCGTGTGGATGGAACATTGGAATTCGCCCACAACCGCAACACCAAAATCGTCGTAGACACATTCATTGCATCACCGACTAGTACATTAACAATTGGCAGTGAAGCTAACCCGATTCAAGCCAACAAAACAGCCAGAATTGTCATTGCCAACGATGGAGAAATTGATGCCAATTGGGACCCCACATTAATTAGTCGGGGCGTTGTCACTCATGGTCAAGTTAGAATCCATGGTGCAGAAAAACTCGATTTTATATCGCTTCAAGAAGATGTCTCAGCCGGCGACAATGAACTGGTGTTAAATCTGCCCGATGGCATGAATACACCTGATGGCTGGCAAGTTGGGGATAAATTAGTCTTAGGTGGAACATCCTACAATCCAAACGGTTCGGATGACGATAACAGTCGGTTCCAAGATGAAGTATTAACCATCACCGAAATTAACGGCAACCGGATTCAATTTACCAACAACGATATTACTTCTGGCGATAATACTGTACTCCGGTTTGACCACGAGCGCCCCGAAGGATTTGAGGGCGAGGACTTAAACCTTTACATTGCTAATACCAGTCGCAACGTTATCTTCGAGACCGAAAACGCTGAAACCGTACCCACTCAGCAACGGGGTCATGTCATGTTCATGCACAACCCGGATGTTGAGGTACAAAACGCCGGATTTTACAATCTGGGACGGACGGATAAAAACAGATTGGCTGATGACCCAGGAGAAAATGTTGATGGTTCGCCCGGTTCCGGAACCAATCCCCGTGGGCGATATGCGTTGCATATGCATCGCACCGGGGCTGAGGATATCAATAGCACCCCCTCTCTAGTCAAAGGTAACGCTATTGTCGGTAGTCCGGGATGGGGAATTGTACATCATGACAGCCACGCCGTCTTGGAAGATAATGTGGTGTTTGATGTAGTTGGGTCTGGAATTGCCGCAGAAGCCGGAAATGAACTCGGTGCATGGCGCAATAACATTACCATCAAAACCACAGGCGATGACAATCCCAAAGCCACTTTTGATAATGAAGCCCGCGTCCCCCTGTTTGATATGGGCTTTAACGGTGAGGGGTACTGGGTGCAGGGGGCTGCCCAAGTGGACATGGTGGACAATATTGCCATTAGCGCTGCGGGCGGTGGGATTAATATCTTTAGCGGCGTGGATGGCATCTCTCGAGTCAGAGAGGCTGACACGATTGCTGTCAAGAATATGTCACCAGAACAACAGTCCGTTCTATCTCAAGCGTCCTTTGATAATGACCCAGACACTCTCGATGTCACCAACGTACCCCTGCGCCGCTTATCGGGTTTCGAGAGTTATAACTCCGATATGGGAATGATCTTCTGGAACCATATGCGGAATAATGATGGTCAGTTAGGTTTTCAGGGTCCGAGTCTCAAAGAAGCCCATGATGTTCGCTCATTAGTGGATGATTTCAAACTCTGGAATATCTATGGCGAGGGAATCTTCACTCAGTACAGCAGCCAGATTGATTTTGTCGATGGGTTAATTGTCGGAGACCCTGATAACCCAGTTCCTTTCAAGAGAGGCATTAACGGGGATGGTCGTGGGTATGGTATTGGTCTGAATCCTCTTTCTCAAGACCTTCTGTTCAAAG
The DNA here is from genome assembly GCF_040218875.1 of Coleofasciculus sp. D1-CHI-01. Classification (NCBI taxonomy): domain Bacteria; kingdom Bacillati; phylum Cyanobacteriota; class Cyanophyceae; order Coleofasciculales; family Coleofasciculaceae; genus Coleofasciculus; species Coleofasciculus sp. D1-CHI-01. Next base: position 1,433 of record NZ_JAVJQP010000161.1, on the reverse strand, counting down.
ATATCCGTGTCGAAGGATTTGAACATGGCGTGAAGCTTCCGTGGGAAGGTCCGAATGACGGAGGCGTACCGTTTCTGGGGTCACGCATCGAAGACAGCTATTTGGCAAATAATACGCACAATCTATCCAAACAGAAAAGTTTTGGCAATTCGGAGACATTCCCCGATTACTTCGAGGTTATTAACACAACTTTTGACGTGTCGCCGACGAACATCGCGCCAGTAGCGGACTTCGCCTACGAATCGGTTGGTAATCAAGGGGTGGTCTTGTTTGACGCCAGTGCATCCTTCGACAGTGACCCACCGGATACATTAGAACAGACCAATGAGGCGATCGCAAGTTATGGTTGGGATTTTGATAATGATGGAAGTATCGACGAATTCGGTCGCCACGTCAATCACCAATTTGACCCAACAGGTTCTCACAATGTCAGCCTGACGGTTTGGGATAGCCAAGGCGCAACCACTACTGTAACTGAACAGATTCAGGTATCCCCAACCGCCTATCCCAACCTAATTCTCGATAGCGACTTCAGCGATTCGGGTGAATTTGGTGGACCAAATTGGCGCATTAACCATAAACGAAATGATCAAGGTTGGCAAGGAACAGGTTGGTCACGCAATTCCAACATTGGTGATGGAGGTGCGGCTGTTTTCGATGCAGACTCGCGGGGGACAGGATTAGGACAAATTTTTCTGGATAACAGCCTCCGTCGAGGTCAGCAAACCTTGAGCTTGGATATCAAGAATACAGAGGGAGATGACCGAGCCAACGAGATTACTGTGCGCCTCTGGGGGGTTGAGGGAGAATTTGACGGTGGGATTGGTTCTGATGGACCGACTCAAGTGGGAGCGATTCCCATGAACCGAACCCTGTTACTCGAAGAAACAGTTGGGGGTTCTACCTTTGACTGGACAAACGTTGAGTGGGATGTAGACTTTGGTGATGGTCATCAATTTGTTGTCTTCAGCGTTAATGCTGAGAAGAAGACTTCCGATAGTGATTTCATTGCTGTTGACAATGTGGTTCTGGATAGTCCGGCGATTAACCCTCCTCCCAGCAATGGTAACGGTACAGGTTTAACTGCCGAATACTACAATAACCGCGATTTTACCGACTTAGCCTTAACTCGCACCGATGAAACTGTGGACTTTAACTGGGGTTCAGGTTCACCGGATGCGGCGATAGACTCCAATACCTACTCGGTACGCTGGACAGGTTCAGTCGCCCCCCTCCACTCAGAAACCTACGAATTCTTCACCAACTCTGATGATGGTGTACGCCTGTGGGTAGATGACCAATTACTGATTGACAATTGGACAAATCACGCCGCTACAGAAAATAGTGGCACCATTGACCTGCAAGCGGGTCAACAGTATGACATCCGCATGGACTACTACGAAAACTTTGGCAAATCGGTGGCACAATTGTTG